>JAPPBA010000096.1 GCA_026705295.1 Candidatus Palauibacter australiensis | reverse complement strand
AGCTCGGAAACAGCAAGCTCCGGCTGTCGCGCTGGGCCGAGGGCTACGAGCGGGAGCAGGGCCGGATCAGGGTCGAGAGGCGGGTCAAGAACAACGAGCGGCGGCGGGCGGGCGAGGAGGTGCTTCGCCCCATATGGGACCGGCCGCGTCACTGGGCGCGATACCGCCGCGAGGGGATGCTTCCAAGGCGGGCGCGGCGGGCGAGGAAGCCGGTCGACGAGGAGCGCGTCGACATGGAGGCCTGGCGACGTGCCGAGGCCCAGGCTTGGGAGAAGGTCGAGGACGGGCGCTGGCTCGGGTTCTGGCGGCTGGAGACCCGAGCGCGGAAGGAATGGGCCGAGCTGCACAAGCGGCAGGAGGACAACCGACAGAGGCTCGACCGGGAGAGCCGCACACTGCGCGGCCGACTCCGGATCTGGCGGCTCGATCGCTCGCTGCGGGAACTGGTCGGAGCGGTCCGGGGCCGGGAGGATCTGGTCGAGGGCTGGCGCGAGGATCTCGACCGGTACCACAAGGGCGAGCGGGCCGCGCTGGGGAAAGCACACGGTGAAAGCGCCCGCCAGATCGAGCGGAAGGTGCGCGAGGGCTACCGAAGAGGGCTGCGGGACGCGGAGCGGTACGGACGGGCGTCGGGGGAGACGAAGGAGCGCGAAGGGGCATGGGGGCGGGAGCGCGGCCGGAGCGTGACCCGTATTCCGCCCCGGCAGCCCCGGCCCCGAGGCCCCGAGCGTGGCGGGGGAGGGTTCGAGCGATAACCCCTTGATGTTGGCATCAAGCCGGGTGTTTTCGAGGTCGACGGCGTTATATTGACTGATCGTTCTGACGCGAGGAGAGACGCCATGAAGACCCTGCCCGAGCGGATCGTGCGGCACCCCGCTCGACCGCAGAAGACATGCCGAGTTGGCCATTCGCCCCGCCCACCTCGGTGCGCAGGGAACGGTGAATCACGCGCCCTCGGTGCTGGCCCGCGACGCGCTTCCAGAGCCCTTGCGCGCGCGACCCCGTCCACGCCGTTGACGACGATGGTCCGCCGACCCCAACCAGCGGCTGAACCGGACCACGTAGAAGGGAGACTCACCAGCTGATTCACGAATCGTCTCAAGCTCTCTGGAAGGGTCCCGAGGCGCCGGTTGGTACCGGTGACTTCAACGAAGGCCTGTCCACTCTTGAGCTGGAGTTGGACTACCGCACTGGCGAGATGGATCTAGTCGGAGCCTTCTTTGTGCCTTGCCTTCGCCGCGCGACCAGGTATGATCGCGCCGTCGGTTTCTTCCGGTCCACCGTTTTCGAACTCGCTAGATCTGAGGTTCTGGATTTCGTCCGGCGTGGCGGCCGACTCCGCGTCGTATGCTGCCCTGATCTGACAGGAGAGGACATCGATGCATTGCGCGTGGGGTACCGTGAGCGGATTGACATAGCTCATGACCGACTGACGGTCCAGGTCGAAGAACTCCTGAGCCTGCGCGAGCTGCGTCCGCACGCCGAAGTCCTCGCGACGTTGGTCGCGGTCGGCGCTCTTGATCTGAAGGTCGCGATTCGACCCGTCGAGACGGGACACTATCACGAGAAACTAGGTGTGTTCCGAGATCAACACCGACGCATGGTGACGTTTCGCGGCTCTTCAAACGAGACATGGCAGGGTTGGCATAGGAGCGGAAACTTCGAGTCGTTCGAGGTTTTTTGTTCGTGGAAAGGCGGGACCGAAACTCACCGTGTAAGTAATCATGCTGGCTATTTTGAGCGGTTGTGGGTCGGATTGGTCACCGATCTCCAGGTCTTTGAGTTTCCCGATGCCGTCAAGCAGAGACTATTGACGGTTGCTCGTGGTGACGTTGCCGATCTAGAGCTGCCCCAACGCCGTCAAGGAGTATCCCGGACTCCGTTTCCACACCAAGCCGCCGCCCTCGACGAATGGGAACGACGGGGGTATCGCGGCATCCTCGAACACGCCACAGGGAGTGGAAAGACCTACACCGCTATCCTTGCTATCGAGCGCCATATCTCTCCTGCTGGCGTGGCCATCGTAGTGGTTCCCAGCCGAACACTGCAACGGCAATGGAGCAGGGAGTTACAGGAGTGCCTTCCCCAAGCTACAGTCCTTCGCGTTGGCGGAGGTCACGACTCGTGGCGCAACGCGGAGAGACTGGAGCGGTTCACGATGGCAAACGACGCCTTGGGCCCGCGGATTGTCCTAGCGACGCTGCAAACCGCGGCTAAGTCTGCTTTTCGACATCGCGTTCTTCCGCGAGACCGCCTACTTCTGGTGGTGGACGAAGTCCATCAAGCCGGCAGCACCAAGCATGCCGAGCTGCTCAATCTGGACGCGGATCGTCGCTTGGGGCTGAGTGCTACCCCACGCCGGTTTGGCGATCCCTTTGGCACGCAGCTTCTAATGGACTATTTCCAAGGTGTTGTCCCACCACCCTTCACTCTGTCGGACGCAATCAAGGCAGGTCGCCTTGTGCCGTATGAGTATTACCCCCACACAGTGTCATTGACCGATGACGAAGCAGCCCAATGGGCAGTTCTTACGACGCGCATCGCCCGAGCCATTGCCGGCGTCCCAACCTCGAACGGCGATACTCAGGTGCCGGAACACATCCGTCTCTTGCTGATCAAGCGGTCCCGTATCGGAAAGAAGGCGGTGGGGAAGATCCCCTTGGCCACGCAAGTACTGGTCGATCGTCTTGAGAGCGGCCAACGGTGGCTCGTCTACTGCGAAGACCTCGATCAGCTCACAAAGCTACGAGATGCCATAGCTGCGCACGGAATCCAGGCGGCGGAATACCACTACGCAATGGAAGGGGATCCGGAGGCCACCCTTGATTGGTTCTGCGCCGCGGGTGGTGTGCTGCTATCGGTGCGCTGCTTGGACGAGGGAGTTGATATCCCCGTCGCAACGCATGCGTTGATTCTTGCTTCGTCGCAGAATCCACGCCAATTTATTCAACGTCGAGGCCGCGTACTGAGAAGAGCACCTGACAAGTTCCATGCGGTCATCCATGACGCGCTCGTCGTGCCTCCGCCATTCACTGACGAAGATCAGCGGGCGTTGGCCCAAGCGGAACTTGCACGAGCGCTTGAGTTCGCACTCTCTGCCCGGAACCAGTCTGCGATCGTAGCTGCGAAGAGAATGGCCGCGCAGTGTAACGTCGATTTGGAATCAGTGGAGACAATTGAGCATGAGGAGGACGAGTGAGCCATCCTGAAGCGTTGCAGGTTCTGCTCGAATTGAACCGCCAATCAAAGCATCCTGTCAGTGAGGCATTGGTGCAATCGTGTTTCGCGATTGAGTATGACTCTCGGTTCTCAGACGATCGGACATCAGTCCACGACAGACTTCGCGAAGTGGTAGGCCAAGAACTGATGAGACAAAAAGACCGCGTGGCTAAAGGTACAGCCCAATGAGACTCCGCCGGTTGACTGTCACCAACTTTCTCCCGTTTTACGGCGAACAGACGTTGCGCTTCCCCGCCGATGGCGATCACAACGTCCTCGTGGTTTTCGGCGATAATATGCGAGGTAAGACTAGTTTGCTAAACGCGGTACGGTGGGTGTTTTACGGCGAGGTCCTCGATCGGAATCGCAAACCCCGCGCCTACTGCGATATTGCGAATATGGATTCCGCCGACGAGGGGAATCACGAGTTCGGAGTGACGGCGACGTTTGAGTACGACGGCGTGGACTATGAGCTAGGTCGGTCGATGCGATTGGCACCGGGCGTCAATCGACCTACGAAGAACCGTGATTATACACAGACTTTGTTCTTGCGACGGGGACCTACCGTGCTGCCTTTTGATGCGATCGAAGGCCAGTTGAGTCGGATCGCCCCAAGACAAACGGCCCGCTTCTTTCTGTTTGATGCCGAATTGCTCGCCGAGTACGAAGAGCTATTGATCGAAGATAGCGAGCAAGGGAACCGGATCCGGAACGCTGTTGAACAGGCACTAGGCGTACCGGCTCTCATTAACGGGCGGGACGATCTGACAGGCCTGAGTAAGGAGGCGTCGGCAGAACTTGCAAAGCTCGCCAAGCAGAGGAGCGGGCTAGAGGCACTGAGCAAGGAGTACGAGGTAGCGGATGCCGATTTGGACAGTCTGCGCCGTGATCAGCGGGCGTTAGAAAAACAGAAGGCGGAGCTACAGCAGGAAATCTCGGGATATGACCGGCGCTTGGAGCGTACAGCGCGAGCCGAAGAAGCAAAGAGGGATATCGACCGAGTGTCACAAGAGTTGAACGACTTGCAGGATCGCATGACAAGTCTGGAGCAAGAGCGGCTAGGACACGCAAGCGAGGCATGGCGGGAGATGCTAACCCCTCAATTGCAGAGGGAGATCGATCGATTACGACAGGAACGAGAAAAACTTCAGGCTGCATTGTCGGAACAGGGGGCTAGGCGGCACGAAGTGGAGCAGCTGAACAGCCTCTTAGATTCTGGCGTGTGCCCGATTTGCGTGCAGCCCGTATCCGAAGAGGGAGCGCGTAGCGTTGGAAAGAGACTAACTACCCTAAAGGAGCGTGAGGATGCCACCGAGGATGTCGCGAGTCACCTCGGCGTAGTGGGCTTGCGCATCAAGCAGCTTGGGACCGTGATTCATCGAGGTGCCAGGGAAGGACTGACTGCCGCAGCAGGCGAGCTCGGTGGTCTCGCGGTGCAACAGACGCGACTTGAGAACAGAAAGCAGGATCTCGAAGAGCAGATACGAGGAGTGGATACGCGTGAGATAGCGCGGGTACGCACGCTACGGGATCGACAGGTTAAACTCTTGGGCCAAGTGGAACAAAAGGTCAGGGAGGGAGCGGAAGCCATCAAGCACGCCCAGGTGGCGCAAAAAAGGCGTGCGGAGATCATAAGCCGCGGAGTGTCTGGTGGCCGCGAGGAGGACCGTGCCCGTCTCTATAGGATTTACGGTACGCTCGAATCTGTTTTTAGGAAAGGCGTCGACCGTCTCCGTGATCGCCTACGAGCTTCGGTAGAACGATCTGCCACCGAGGCATTTCTGGAACTCACTACGGATAAGTCGTTTGAGAAGCTAGAGATCAATGACGTATACGGATTGTCCATTGTAGACAGAAAAGGACGCAAGATACCGCAGAAGAGTGCCGGAGCCGAGCAAATCGTGGCACTAGCTCTGATTCACGGCCTGAATCGTACTGGGCAGCGGGCTGGCCCGATCTTGATGGATACTCCTTTGGGTAGACTGGATCCGCGACACCGCCACAACGTGCTCCAGTACCTACCCGTGATGGCGTCGCAAGTTGTGTTGCTGGTACATGAAGGCGAAGTGTCGAAAGAGGGCGGCCTTTCACCGGTTGCATCTCGTGTAGGGGCAAGATACGAAATTGAACGTATAACGTCGTCCAGATCAAGGATTCGAAAGCTGTGAGAGATACGTTGAAAGAACCAACCACGCTAAGCGTGAGCTTAGAAGCGGCGGAGACCTTGCGGCAACTCCAAGAGGCAGGACTGTTTCAAGATAAACTGGATGCCTATCGATTCGCTCTAGCGCTTGCGCTGGCGTCTGGAGAAGAGGGAGCTCGTGCCAAGGGCGAACGACAGACGATGTTCAACAGGGGAACCTTCGATCCGGACGATACGATCTATCAAGCAGTGTTGGCCCTCCGAACATCGACGACTGACGAGCCGGTGTACGAGACGTGTCAGCGCTTGGCGGAGTGGGGACTCGAGGAGTTGCGCCGACGCTTGGTGCAAGGACCGGTCCACCTAGCGGGCATCTTGAATGAAGTCATTGGTGCCGAGAAATGAGTTCCGTTGAGCAGCCTCGACGTCGAACGGCGATACGCGAGATCCTCGCGGCGGGGTTGGAACGATTGGACGAGCGCGATCGGATGGTCCTCGCAAAGCGGTTTCCGCGAGAGGGTGACGGGTCCACGCTGGAGGCGATAGCTCGCGATTTCGGCGTCAGCCGAGAGCGCATCCGACAGATTGTGGCAAGAGCCACTAGGCGAATCGGGGAGGCGAAGCATCTCCGTGTGACTCTACTCGCGAAACTCGGTGTGGCTTTGGCCGACCGACGGCAACCTGCCTTCCTGGAGATGTTGGACACTGAGGATCACTGGTTTCGCGGGATTGACGATAACCCGTCTCTCACCGGTCACCTGATCCGCACTTGGTCCGTCAACACGCTTCACGTATGGCGATGGGATGTCCGGCACATCGTTACTCGGTTGTCGGAACGACACTGGAAGGCTCTATGCCGGGAAAGCACGGACATAGTTGCCGGGTTCGGATCATCGCGGCTCACACGGCAAGACGTTAGCCTGCTCGTGAATGCGACGGCTCGCCAGAAGGGAGCTGGCGATCTCGCCCAAGACTTGGTCAGGATCGTTAACGAGTCTGCACAATACGGTTTCGATCCAGATTCCTCCGAGGAAGTTCTCTTAGGCTTGGGGCGTGACTATAGGACGATCCTTCGCGTAATACTCTTCGAGGCCCCCGCGCCGCTGGCGATGCCGGCCATCTGCGAAAGATATCGCGCACGAGTGGGCCTCAACGGGAGAAGCTTGAAGACCGTGACGAGTGGATTACGAAACGCTCTGCGACAACCCGACGTATATCAGTTTTCGCGACGCCGCTATGGTTCCCGAAGGCACTTCAATCTTACGCAGGTACAGGGCAGAGAGTTACGGCGAGCAGCCGAGGACCTACTCACAACGGACCCCAATCGCCAATGGCATTGTTCGGAGATAGTGCGGTCCCTGTCGGATCGCTTGAGATTCCCCCAAGACGGAATCGACGAATACACGGTGGAGGCCTTCTTGAGGGACTCCAAGAAGGTGATTTCACTGAACAGACTTGTATGGGCGATTCGTGGTTCGCCTGCGGCCGAACAGGAACGCCGCAACATCGAAGATCTCGCCGTCGAAGCGCTAGTACGAGCAGGTGCGCCCCTTTCAACGGGCAGACTTCGGAAGGCTATACGGGCGGTGCGGGGAGTCCGATCCACTCTACAAATCGTGCCGTCCAATCGCCTGATCGCATTGGGACGCGGACGATGGGGGTTGAGGGGGCGGGACGGTGATTCCAAGAACACGGAAGCGGATAGCGACCATGACACGTGATGAAATGTTAGAGCAAGAGCCGAGGGTGTTTTGCCACACGAAGCATGGCCGAATGGTACTTGGCGACTCCCTGCGGTATATGAAGTCACTAGCAGACAAGAGTTACGACTTGATCGTCACGAGTCCGCCGTTCGGGTTAGTGAGGAAGAAGGATTACGGAAACGAGGATGCCGACCGATACGTCGAATGGTTTGAGCCGTTTGGAAGGGAGTTCAAACGCCTACTTAAGGAGTCGGGCAGTCTAGTAGTAGATATTGGCGGGGCATGGAAGAAGGGACAACCAACGCGCAGCTTGTATCATTTCAAGCTGTTGGTGATGCTCTGCGAGGACGTGGGGTTTCACGTCGCCCAAGAGTTCTACTGGTGGAATCCGTCGCGTCTACCGACTCCTGCGGAGTGGGTCAACATCCGGAGGGTTCGCGTAAAAGATGCGGTTAATTCAGTGTACTGGTTGGCTCCAACGCCCTGGCCAAAAGCAACGAATCGAAGGGTGTTGGTGCCATACAGCGACAGTATGAAGTACTTGTTGAAGAACGGATACAGGGCGAAGCGCCGACCGTCAGGACATGATATCAGCACGAAGTTCGAGCGCGACAACGGAGCGGCAATTCCGCCAAACCTGATTGCTATCGCCAACAGCGCTAGTAACAGCTACTACCTAAGATACTGCCGAGAGCGAGGGATTAGGCCCCACCCGGCGCGATTTCCCGACGAACTTCCAGAGTTTTTTGTACGTATGCTGACCGATGAAGGTGACGCGGTCTTGGATCCCTTTGCTGGCAGTTGCGTGAGCGGAGCTGTGTGCGAACGGCTCAAGCGGAGATGGACGTGCGTTGAATCTATCGAGGAGTACCTGGAAGGGGCGAAGGGACGTTTCGAGGCAGGACAGACCGAACGGAGGAATGCGGAAGAGCAAAACAGAGTGAGCCATTACAAGGTCTCGCGACCGGATGCTCTCTGGGTTGGGACGCCAGCTGATCCATTGGTAGAGGACGGTGGGAGGAGGAGGAGTCCGAAAGATCCGCCGACGTCGCCGCCACCGGCTGGGGGAGAAGAAGACGGTTAGTCGCTCTGTCAGCAGTCCGAGCCGGTGCCCGACGTGGAGTCGGGGAGGAATTGGCCCCGCTGCGTTCTCGGCGAAGAGGGAGTGTGGGGCGGGGCTTCCGAGCTTGCCACGGATACCCCATTGGGTTACCATGTTCCCATGCAGACCGTCGCCGAGACTCCAACATTCTCTCGTCAGGCCGACAAGCTGTTCACCGAGGACGAGAGACGCAACCTGATCGACTACTTGGCCGAGCATCCCTTGGCGGGCGACGAGATTCCCGGCACGGGCGGGGTCCGAAAAATGCGATTCGGAGCCTCCGGGCGCGGTAAGCGGGGCGGCGTCCGCGTGATCTATTTCTTCGGGGGCGAAGGAGTGCCGATCTACGCGCTTCTCGCCTACTCGAAGTCCGACAAGACCGATTTGAGCCCCAGCGAGCGCCGAGCGGTGGCCGCGCTCGTGGCCGCCATCAAGCTCCAAGGAAAGCAGAGCAAATGAGCACGTTCGGAGAAGACCTGATCCAGTCGTTGAACGAGGCTTTGGACCATGAGAAGGGCGAGGGTCCCGCCATCGTTCACACCCCGATCTCGCCCCGCGAGGTTCGGATGGAGGCGAAGCTGACGCAGACGCAAATGGCGGCCCTGATGGGAATGAGCCTTTCCGGCTACCGAAAGTGGGAGCAGGGGAGACGCCGCGTGAGCGGTCCGGCAGCGGCGCTTCTGCGCATTATCAAGCACGATCCGAACGCGGTGAGGCATGCACTGGTGCCGTCGCCGTGAGTGGCAGAGCCGGTCGTACCCCGTCCTTGGGAAAGCGTGAGGCCTGCGGGTGAGCCCATTGCTTCTTGGTGGCTGGATGAGGGATCGGGTGCGGATTCGTAGGTCGATGTGGATTGCAAAGCCATGAACGAGCACCCCGCTGATCTCGATTCGGCGTCCAAATCAGGCGCTACTACTCCCGCCATTGACGCCCGATTTTCCCGCTCTGGCAACTCGTTCCAGCAAGATCCAGTACAATGGCAGGAAACGCAGATCGTGCAGCCCTGTAAGTAGTTAGAAGATTTCCTGCCGGGATTCAGACCTTTGGCGACCCGCTGGGCCAGCGCCTGTCCGCGTCGTCCGAGATAGAAGTTGTGGGCGCCCACGACGCCGAACACCACGAGGAGAATGTACGCCACGAGCGGCGTCTGCTTCTTCGCTTCGTATTCGACCATCCGACGATCCATCTTCCGGCCTCCGTTTTCTGCGGGGATACACCAATGTCGCCGGGCCGGCCGGGTCCGGCGATATCTCCGGCGACATCTCCGGGCGACATCGACCGCGCCGCTCGGGCGGCAACGCCTTGCGGGTCGTGCGGCCCTCGGGCGACAATGCGCCTCGCGCCGTCACGGGCTGCCAGGCTCGGCCGCAACCGGTCCCGCGCGGACCACACTTGCGAAACACGCGAAGAGGCTCCGATATGCGCCACCCGACATCGTCCGCCAGCGTCGCCATCCTCGGCGCGGGGAATATCGGGCGCGCCATCGCCGAGGGGCTCGTGGCCGCGGGCTCGCACGCTCCGGCGGAGGTCCACGTCACGCGCCGCCACACGGAGAGGGTGGCGGATCTCGCGGGACGGGGGTTCCCGGTGTCGTCCGACAATCCGGGCGCGGTGGCCGCCTGCGACACGGTGATCGTCGCGGTCCAGCCACAGGCCCTCGACGCGGTGCTGATGGAGATCGCCCCGCACGTGGAGGCCGGGCGCCACCTCCTGGTGTCCGTCGTCTCGGGGGCGTCGATCGCGGCGATCCGCCGGCACGTGGGCCCCGACGTGGCGATCGTTCGCGCCATGCCCAACACGGCGGTCGCCCTGCGCGAGTCGATGACGTGTCTCGCGGCGGAGCCCGACCACGCCGGGGCGCTCGACCGGGTGGCGGCGTTGTTCCGGGCCGTCGGTGCCACGCTCGTCGTGGAGGAGGAGCACATGGTCCCCGCCACGGCCCTCTGCGCCTGCGGCGTGGCGTTCTTCCTGCGGGCGGTGCGCGCCGCCTGCCAGGGCGGCATCGAGATCGGCTTCCACCCCGACGAGGCGCTCCGGATGGCGGCCCAGACCGCGCTCGGCGCCGCGGCCCTCGTCCGTGACCAGGGCCGCCACCCCGAGCGCGAGATCGACAGCGTGACGACGCCGCGCGGCTGCACGATCGCCGGTCTCAACGAGATGGAGCACCGCGGCTTCTCCTCCGCCTTCATCAAGGGGATCACGACCTCCGCCGTGAAGGCGGAGTCGCTCTATGCCGATGACTGATGACTGACCGGGTCCCGCCGTGACCGCGCAGACGCTCTACATCGTCGCCGTCCTGTGCCTCGTCATCGCCGGGACGGAATGGCTCGTGCGCCGGAGCTTCCTGCGGCACGGCGGCACCGCGCTGATGGTCATCATCTTCACCGCGATCATCGCGAACTTCGGTCTGCTTCCGACCTCCTCGACCGATACGAACCCGGTACCGGCCTACGACGCGATTTTCCGTACCGTTGCCCCGCTCGCGATCGTGTGGCTCCTCCTCAAGGTCAACCTGCGCGACATCCTCCGCGCCGGACTGCCGATCATCACGCTCTTCCTCATCGGATCGCTGGGGACCGTGGCCGGCGTGATCGCGGGCATGGCCCTCGTGGACGGGCCGGAGCGGATCGGTCCCCTGTTCGGGCCGCTGGGGGGGATGTTCACGGGCACCTACACGGGCGGCAGCGTGAACTTCAACGCGGTCGCGCTCAGATACGACGTCATGCGCGAGGGCGTGTTGTTCGGCGGCGCGTCGGCCGTGGACTCGATCATGACGACCGTGTGGATGGCCGCGACGATCGCGATTCCCCGCTGGCTGCGGCCGCACTGGCCGAAGTCCCGCTGGGGCGGCGGGCCGGCCGACACGGCGCCGGGTTCCGCCGACCGGGCCCCGGACCTCGGAGTCGACGAGGACACCGAGCGCGTGCATCCGGTCGACCTCGCCCTCGTCCTCGCGATCGGTTTCGGGACGCTGTGGGCTTCCCAGCGGCTGGAGGCGTGGACCGCGGCCATGGGGTTCCCGATCCCCGACATCCTGATCCTCACGGTGATCGCTCTCATCCTCGCCCAGTTCCGGGCCATCACGGATCTCGCCGGCAGCCGGACGCTGGGCCTGTTCTCCGTCTACCTCTTCCTATGCGTGATCGGCGCCCACTGCGACGTGCGGGCGCTCGCCGACATCGGCCCGCTCGGCCTGGCGCTCCTCGTCTTCACCTTCACGATCATCGTCGTGCACGGGTTCATCACCTTCGGCGCGGCCCGACTTCTCCGGCTGGACGTGGACATCGCGGCCGTGGCGTCGCAGGCCAACGTGGGCGGCGGCACCTCCGCGCTCGCACTGGCGCGCAGCCTCGGGCGCGGCGACCTCGTGCTCCCGGCCGTTCTGATCGGGTCTCTCGGCAACGCCGTGGGCACCTTCCTCGGACTTTGGGTCGCTCGCGTGCTCCCGTCGTTGCTCGGATGATCGCATGACGCGGATCCTCGAACGGAGGGCCTTCCCCATGCGGTTCCGAACGCTGACCGCCATCGCCGCCGCCGTCGTCTCGGCCCTCACCTCGACCGCCTCCGGGACGGCCGCCCAGAGCTACGACCTTGTCCTCGCGGGCGGGCGCGTGATGGATCCCGAATCCGGTCTCGACGCCGTGCGTCACGTCGGCATCCGCGACGGGACGATCACCGCGATTTCCGAGTCTCCGCTGGACGGCGAGACGGTGGTCGATGTTTCCGGTCTCGTCGTCGCGCCCGGGTTCATCGACCTCCACGCCCACGGCCAGGACCTCTTCTCGAGCCAGTTGCAGGCGCAGGACGGAGTCACCACCGCGCTCGAACTGGAGAGCGGCACCGGCGACGTGGACGAATGGTACGCGAGCCGCGAAGGGAAGGCCGCCATCCACTACGGCGCCACGGCCTCGCATGGGGCGGCCCGCCGACTCGCCCTCGGCGGGCAGCGGCAAGCGGTCCGGCTCGCGGCCGACCTCGAGCAGGTCGTGGTGATGGAGGACCGGCTGCGCGACGAACTGGGACGCGGAGCGCTCGGCCTCGGCTTCGGCATCCAGTACACGCCCGGGGCCCGGCGCGAGGAGATCCACCGGCTGTTCCAACTCGCGGCGGAAGAAGGCGTGGCGAACTTCGTCCACGTCCGCTACGCCGGACTCGTCGAACCCGGGAGCTCGATCGAGGCCGTGCACGAGATGATCGCGAACGCGGCGTCGACCGGGGCCGGGGTCCACATCGTGCACATCGGATCGAGCGGCCTCGGGCAGGTGCCCACGCTCCTGAGCATGATCGAGGGGGCGCAGGCGAGCGGGCTGGACGTGACGACAGAGGTCTATCCCTACACCGCGGCCTCCACCGACATCCGGGCCGCGATCTTCGACCCGGGCTGGCGGGAGCGGCTTGGGGGCGACTTCGGCGACATCGAGTGGGATGCGACCGGCGAACGGCTGACGGAGGACACATTCAACGAGCGGCGGGAGACCGGTGGCCGGATCATCGCGCACATCATCCCTCAGGAGATGTTCGAACTGGCGCTGGCCCACCCCGCCGTGATGGTGGCGAGCGACGGCGTCCCCTTCGTCAACGGCCAGGGACACCCGCGCGGGGCCGGCACCTTCGCCCGCGTGCTCGGCCGCTACGTGCGCGAGGAGGGCCTCCTCACCCTCATGGACGCGCTACGGAAGATGACGCTGATGCCGGCGCAGCGGCTCGACGCCTATGTGCCGCAGATGGCGAATAAGGGCCGGATCCGGGTCGGGGCGGACGCCGACATCACCGTCTTCGACCCCGCTACGGTCATCGACAACGCGACCTTCCAGTCGCCCACGGAGCCGTCATCCGGGATCGAGCACGTGCTCGTCGCAGGCACCTTCGTGGTCCGCGACGCGGAACTCATCGAGACCGCCCTCCCCGGCCAGGCCATTCGCCGCGACTGAGCCCGGCAGTCGGTGGCACCCGCTCACGCGGTGGCGCCGGCCTCGACGCCGGCCTCGGCGCCGACGCGTGCCAGCCGGCCCGAGATCTCCCGCAGCCGCAACCACTGCTGGTAGTAGAAGGGGAGGGCCATCAGCGATTCCACGAACTGGAAGACGTACATGACGATGGCGAACACGGCCCCGTACTCGACGGTGCGCTCCGCCGAGATGCCGACCGCGAATACCAGCAGACCCATCATCAGCACCCAGTTGATGCCGAAGGTGCCGGCCTCGAGGTCGGAGAGTCGGATGTTCCACCGCGTCATGGCGCGCAGGTGCTCGCCGAGGCGGACGGGATCGCCGCTGTCGACGGCGTCGACCTGTCGTTCGTGCTCATCGTTGAGCCCCTCGTTGTAGCGCGTCGTCAACCTTCCCGTGAGCGCGTACAGGATGCCCGTGGCGATGGCGACGACGACGCATCCCAGGAACACCGAAGCGTTCAGCGTCGAGAGGATCACGATGGTGCCGGCGAGCCCGATGGTGCTCGTGATGAGCTGGGGGAGGGAGTGCTCGAAGAACTCCACGATCTCCCGGAGCATCCCGAGCCGCGCCGTCCGGGTCGAGGTGCTGCGCTCGTCGGCGGAGGCGACCATCTCCTCGCCCAGCCGGACGTAGATGCCGGCGTAGGCGCGGCTGTCGACGACCCGGCGGCCGATCGCGATGAAGATCGTCCCGATCCCGAGTCCGGCGAGTTCGTACAGGCCCCGCGTCGAGCCCGCGAGGACGCCATCGATGGCGCGGCCGATGATGAGCGGAAAGAGCAGCCAGCCCGCGGACTCCAGCACCACCATCGACAGCGTGAGGGTGAGGCGTCCGGCGAAACGCTTCAGGAGCATGTGCATGAACCCTCTCTTCTGTCGGCGGCGTCGGGCCGCGGTGTATTCTCTGCGCCCCAATCGCGCCCAATATGAACCCGGGTCGGCGCGGTGCCGACATCCCAGCGCGGAGGTTTGCTCCCATGCGGTCGATCGAAGCGAGAACACCCACCCCGTCCTTCCCGCGGCGCGCGGGGCTTCTGCTTCTGACGCTGGTACTCGCGGCGCCAGCGGCGGAGGCGCGCGCGACAGCCCCGGTCCAGGAGCCGGCCGGCGACGCGGAGGGCGAGACCGCGCTCTACCAGTCGATGCGCTGGCGCAACGTGGGGCCGTTCCGCGGCGGGCGGGCCGTGGCCGCGGCGGGGGTCGCCGGCGACCGTCTCACGTACTACATGGGGACGGCCGGCGGCGGCGTGTGGAAGACGTCCGATGCCGGCATCAGCTGGCGTCCGGTGACGGACGGGTTCGTGGGCACCTCGTCCGTGGGCGCGGTGGCCGTCTCGGAGTCCGATCCCAACGTCGTGTACGTCGGGATGGGCGAGCACTCGATCCGCGGCGTCACGACCTCGCACGGCGACGGCGTCTACCGCTCGACGGACGCGGGCCGCACCTGGACGCACCTGGGTCTCGCCCCCACCCGTGTCATCTCCCGCATCCGGGTGCATCCCGAGGATCCGGATCTCGTCTACGTCGCCGCCCAGGGGTCGCCCTTCGCGCCGTCACCGGAGCGGGGGATCTATCGCTCGGCGGATGGCGGAGAGAACTGGGAACTCGTCCTCCACGTGGACGAGAACACGGGAGCCTCGGACCTCGCGATGGACCGCACGAACCCGCGCATCCTCTACGCCTCCATGTGGGACCACGACCGCGAGCCGTGGTACATCCGGAGCGGCGGGGCCGGCTCGGGCTTCTGGAAGTCGACGGACGGCGGGGACACGTGGGAGGAGATCAACGCGGGCCTGCCCGATCTCATGGGGAAGACGGCGATCGACGTGTCTCCGGCCGACCCCGACCGGGTGTGGGCGCTGATCGAGGCGGACGAGGACGTGGACGGCGTCTACCGTTCGGACGACGCCGGAAAGAGCTGGTCGCTGGTGAGTTCGGAGCGGCAGCTTCGGGGGCGGGCCTGGTACTACATCGAGCTGTACGCCGACCCGCTGGACCGCGAGACCGTCTACGTGATGAACTCGCCCTTCCTCAAGTCGATCGATGGCGGGCGGAGCTGGGAGACGATCCAGACGCCGCACGTCGATCACCACGACCTGTGGATCAACCCGTTCGACAGCGAGGTCATGCTCTCCGCCAACGACGGGGGAGGGACGGTCACCTTCAACGGCGGCGAGACCTGGTCCACGCAGGAGAACCAGCCCACGGCGCAGATCTACCGGCTCGCGGTGGACAACCGGTTCCCGTACCGCATGTACGGGGGACAGCAGGACAACACGAGCGTGGGCATGCTGGGCTGGGCGACGCACGCCGGCGGCTTGGGCTGGAAGGACTGGATCGACGCGGGGGGCGGGGAATCGGCCTGGGTCGCCTTCGATCCCGACAACCCGCGCTACCTGTACGCGACCTCGATCCAGGGGATCATCACGGAGCTGGACACGGAACTCGGCTCCGCGCGCAGCGTGCAGGCGTACCCGCAGTTCCAGCTCGGGATGGATGCCGAGGATATGCGCTACCGCTGGAACTGGAACGGGCCGGTCGTCGTGTCGCCGCACGATCCGAGGGTCATCTACCACGGCGCGCAGCACCTGCTGCGGTCGAGCGATCGCGGGGTGACATGGGAGGAGATCTCCCCCGACCTCACCCGGAACGAGCCGGAGAAGCATGTCGCGGCGGGTGGGCCGTTCACGAACGAGGCGGCGGGCGGCGAGGTCTACAACACGATCATGACGATGGCCGAGTCCGCGCTGGAGGCCGGGACGATCTGGGTGGGAGCAGACGATGGCCTCGTCCACGTCACGCGCGACAACGGGGAGACGTGGATGGATGTCACGCCGGACGGGATGCCCGAGGGGATGGTGAATTCCCTCGACCCGTCGCCGCACGAGCCGGGCGGCGCCTACATCACGCTCGCCCGCTACAAGTTCGACGACTTCGCGCCCTACATCTACAAGACCGTGGATTACGGCGAGAGCTGGGAGCGCATCGACGCCGGGATCGGAGCCGACCGGCCCGACGCGTGGGCCCGCGTCGTGCGCGAAGACCCCGAGCGCCGCGGGCTGCTCTACGCCGGAACGGAACTCGGGATGTACGTGAGCTTCGATGACGGCGCCTCGTGGCGGAGCCTGGACCTGAACATGCCCCTCACGCAGATCACGGACCTGCAGGTGCAGGCGGGGGATCTCGCCGTGGCGACGCAGGGACGCGGCTTCTGGGTGCTCGACGACCTCTCTCCGCTGCGGCAGCAGGCGGACGCCGAGGCGGCGGGCGGGCACCACCTGTACGCGCCCTCCACGGCGTACCGCGTGAGCTCGGGGCTCGGGGGCCCCGTGGGCCCGACGACATCGGGGCAGAACAAAACGCCGGGCGTCGCGATCGACTACGTCGTGGGCGCTCCGCCGCGGGATCCGGGAGCCGGGGAAGCGCCGGACTCGCCGGACATGCCGGACACCTCGCTCGTGCTGGAGATCCTCGACGCGGAGGGCGCCGTGATCCGCACGTTCAGCACGGATACGGCGATGACGGCCGCGGGTGTCCGGCGCTCGCCCGCGCCCGCCGCGCCGGGCCACAATCGGGTGTACTGGGATCTGCGCGTGGAGAGCGGGCCGAGGGTCGCGGAGTCGTACGCGTTCTTCGGTGACGCGCAGGGATATCGCGTCATGCCGGGCACCTACAGCGCCCGCCTGACGGTGGGAGAAGCGCCGCCGCAGACCCGGCCGTTCGAGGTGCGCGGGGATCCGCGGATACCGGCTGCCGAGACGGACTTCGCGGCGAACGGGCGCTTCCTGGAGTCGGTGTTCGGGGCGATCGTGGACCTCCACGTCGGGCTGAATGACATCCGGGACGTGCGGGCGCAGGTGAACGAGGTCGTCGGGCAGGCGGCGGAGGCCGGCCTCTCCGGGGCGGAGGCGCTCGGAGCGGCGGGCGCCGCGCTCGCGGATTCGATCACGGTGCTGGAAGACCGGCTGTTCCAGAAGCGGCGGGCGGCGCAGCAGGACATGGTCGCCTACGAGGGGCTGCTCAACATGCAGTTGACGGCGCTCATGGGTGAGGTCGATGGCTCCGATCTTCCTCCCCGCGCCGGCGTGCTGGAGCGCTGGAGCGATCTGGAGGCCGAGTGGATGGTGGAGGAGGCCGGGCTCGCGCGGGTACTCGGCGAGCTGCTCGACGCGTTCAACCAGCTCGCGCGGGATTCCGGCGTACCGGCGGTCATCGCACGGAGCCGGCCGCGCGCCGTCTCGTAGCCCATGACGGGCCGCTTGGCGATCGACGGCGGCACCCCGGTCCGCACCGCGCCGTGGCCCGCGTGGCCACGCTCCGGGGCGGCGGAGCGGCGTGCCCTGACCGAGGTGCTCGAGTCCGGCCGGTGGGGACTGGGCGGCGGGGCCGTCCCGGAGCTCGAGGCCCGCTTCGCCGCGCTGCACGGCGCCCGGTACGCCGTGGCCTGCTGCAACGGCACGATGGCGCTTCAGGCTGCCCTCGTCGCCGCCGGGGTGCAGCCCGGCGACGAGGTCATCACGAGCCCGTACAGCTTCGCGGCGACGGCCCACGCGATCCGGTCGCTGGGCGCGGCTCCCGCCTTCGCCGACGTGGCGGCCGGCACGCACAACCTGGATCCGGAGCGGATCGAGGATGCGATCACGGAGCGCACGACGGCCATCCTGCCCGTTCATATCGGCGGACGCCCGGCGGACATGGATCGCGTGAGCGAGATCGCCGCCCGCCGGGGCCTGCGGGTCGTCGAGGATGCCGCGCAGGCGTGGCTCGCGAGCTGGCGGGGCCGCGCGGTCGGCACCCTGGGCGACGCCGGCGCGTTCAGCTTCCAGTCGAGCAAGAACCTCACGGCCGGCGAGGGCGGGATGGTGCTCACGGACGACGAAGCGCTCCATCGGCGGGCGTGGTTGTGGCACGACTGCGGCCGCGAGCCCGGCGGTTTGCCGCACGCGCACGCCGATGTCGGTCTCAACCTCCGCATGACCGAGTTCCAGGCGGCGCTACTCCTCGCCGGACTGG
Source organism: Candidatus Palauibacter australiensis (assembly GCA_026705295.1). NCBI lineage: Bacteria > Pseudomonadati > Gemmatimonadota > Gemmatimonadia > Candidatus Palauibacterales > Candidatus Palauibacteraceae > Candidatus Palauibacter > Candidatus Palauibacter australiensis. The sequence goes on along the minus strand of JAPPBA010000096.1, from coordinate 29,178 downwards.
AACGCCTCCCCGCCGAGCAGGCCATCCGCCGGCAGGCCATGGACGCGCTCGCGAAGGGTCTCGACGACATCGACGATCTGCGAACGCCGGACCCGGACGAGCGCATCACCGCGCATGGCTGCCACATCTTCATGGTCCGGCTCGACGAGTCCCGGATGGCGGCGGACCGGCGCGACAAGCACCGCGTGATCGAGGCGCTCCGCGCGGAGGGGATCCCCGCGCATCCGGGCTACACCGCACCGCTCGAAAGAGGGCTTCCGGTATGCGATCGGCTCTGCCGCACGACGATCTGGATCAAGCACCACGTCCTGCTTGCGGGGGCCGACCAGATGCAGGATGTCGTGGACGCGTTCGCGAAGGTCCTGACACGACGGTGAAGGTCCTGACACGACACCGAGGAAGGCGATGAAAAGCTACCAGTTCCGCGAATACGGCGGGCCGCTCGAACCGGCGGAGCGGCCGACCCCCGAACCCACGGGCACCGAGGTGCTCGTCCGCGTCCACGCCTGCGGTCTCTGCCACAGCGATCTGCACCTGTGGCAGGGCTACTTCGAGATGGGCGGCGGCCGACAGCTGGACGTCCGGGCCGTGCGTGAACTGCCCTTTACGCTGGGCCACGAGATCGTCGGCGAGGTCGCCGCGGCCGGGCCCGATGCCGATGGCGTCTCCATCGGCGAGCGCCGCGTGGTCTTCCCGTGGATCGGGTGCACCGCGTGTGAGTTCTGCGACGCCGACCGGGAGCATCTCTGCCACCGCCCGCGCGCCCTCGGCACGCACCTCGACGGCGGCTTCGCGGACCACGTCGTCGTCCCGCACCCGCGCTATCTCTTCGACTTCGGAGACGTCGCGCCCGAACTGGCCGGCACGTACGCCTGCTCCGGCCTCACCGCCTACAGCGCCCTCCGCAAGGCGGAACGCCGGCTCGAGGATCAGCTCGTCATCATCGGGGCCGGCGGCGTCGGCTTCGCCGGCATCCAGCTCGCGAAGGCGCTCTTCGACGCCGAACTCATCGTGGTCGAGGTCGACGACGCGAAGCTCGAAGCGGCGCGGCGGGCCGGGGCCGCGCACGTCGTGGACGCCCGCGAGGACGACGCGCCCAAGCAGTTGAAGAAGCTCACGAACGGTGGCTGCGCCGCGGTGGTCGACTTCGCCGGCTCTTCGGCGTCCACGGCGCTCGGCTTCCGGACGGTCGCCAAGAGCGGAAGCCTCGTGGTGGTAGGTCTGCTCGGAGGCTCGCTCTCCGTCCCCCTCCCCCTGCTCGTGCTCAAGGATCTCACCCTCGAGGGGTCCGATCTCGGGAGCCTCGCCGAGATGGGGGAGCTGATGAAACTCGTCCGCGCCGGGCGCATCGACCCGATCCCCTACGCGACGCGGCCCATGGACGAAGCGGAAGCGAGCCTGCGCGACCTGGAGGAGGGCCGGATCGTGGGGAGGGTCGTCCTTACGGTGTGACGGTTTTCCCGGGGATCAGCAGTCGACGAGTTCGATCCTGTCGGGCTGGTTCGGCACGGCGCACAGGAACTCGAAGGGTTCGTCGCCGACCGCGTCGTAGGAGTGCGGCGTCCCCGCCGGGATGTAGACGACATCCCCGGACTTCACGTCGTGCACTTCATCTCCGATCGTCACCCGGGCCCGTCCCCGGAGGACGTACTGCTCGTGTTCGACGATGTTCGTGTGCCGCGGCATCCCGCCGCCCGGCTGCATGACGAAGCGCCGCAGCGCGAAGTTCGGTCCCTGGTCCGGGCCGATGAGAACCTGCGTTTCCGTGCCCGATCCGGCGGTGACCGGCGTCAGCCCGAACTCCGAGACATGTCGAACGCTCACTCGATCCTCCTCCTGGATTCGTCGTCGCGTGCGCTCGAAAACTTGCCCGTTAGCCGGCCCGGTCGCCAGATTCGACGGCCTCGCGGGCGTAGCTCAGTTGGCAGAGCGTCAGCCTTCCAAGCTGAAGGTCGCCGGTTCGACCCCGGTCGCCCGCTTTCAACATTACGAAATCTGCGATACGACCCTTTCCGTCTTCCGTGTTTCCCGATCGGGAAATTCTGCTTCACACTAGTTCTGAATACCTGCAAATATTCCCGATCGGGAAAAATACGGTTGACAAGCGGCTGGGAAACACCCGATATTCCCGATCGGGAATATCATGAGAAAACGAACCGTCACGCCTTCCGATATCGGCGAAATCGTCCGTACCGCGCGCAAGCACGCGGAACTGCGCCAGCATGAGCTTGCGGGTGTCGCGGGAGTGGGTCTGCGCTTCATCGTAGATCTTGAAGCGGGAAAACCGACCGCGCAGATCGGAAAGGTCCTTCAGGTGCTGGCGGCGCTCGGCTGTTCCGTCGAGATCGTTCCCCCACCCAGAGGCGACGCGACCGCACCCGCCAGCGTTCGCGACACGTGAGCCGCGTCCTCGACATCTGGTGGGATGGGCGGCTCGTCGGCCGTTTGACGCAGCCGCGGCCTGCCACCCTCCAGTTCGCGTACGCGGAGGACTGGCTGCGGGACGGCCGGGCCCCGGCACTGTCCGCATCGCTGCCCAGGCGTGCGGAACCATACCCCCGCCGCGAATGCCGCCCGTTCTTCGCCGGCCTCCTGCCGGAAGAGATCCAGCGGGACCGCGTGGCACGATCGCTGGGCGTCTCCCCCCTGAACGACTTCGCCCTTCTGGATCGTCTCGGAGGCGACGTGGCGGGCGCGCTCCAACTCCTGCCGCCCGGAGAAGCGCCGACAGATCTCGAATCCGATTATTCGCCTCAACCGCTCGACGACGCGGCACTGATCGAGGTGCTCGACAGGCTGCCGTGGCGCCCCCTGCTCGCCGGCGAGGCCGGCCTCCGCCTGTCGCTCGCTGGCGCCCAGTCGAAACTGCCCGTCGTCACGGTCGACGGTCAGATCGCTCTTCCGGCGCCGGGGCAGCCCACGACTCACATCCTGAAACCGGCGATCCCCGACTTCCCCCACACGACGGAGAACGAGGCCTTCGTGATGCGGCTCGCGCGGGCGGTGGGCCTGGATGTCGCATCCGCGGAGCCCCGAAGAGTGGGGGACCGAACGCTGCTGTTGGTCGCACGGTATGATCGATCGACGGGACCGGACGGTCGAGTCCGCCGCGGTCACCAGGAGGATTTCTGTCAGGCGCTCGGGATACCGCCCGAAGCAAAATACGCGGCGGAGGGTGGTCCGGATCTTAAGGGTGGCTTCGAGCTCCTGCGGCGGGTGGCCCTCCGCCCCGCCGTCGACGTTCTCAAGCTCCTCGACGCCACGATCTTCAACCTGATCGTCGGCAACGCCGACGCGCACGGGAAGAACTTCTCACTCCTGTATGACGCCGCCGGACCTCGTCTCGCGCCGCTCTACGACCTCGTGATGACGGCCGCCTACCCGGAGCTGTCGCCCGCTCTCGCCATGCCCATCGGGGGGTGTGCAGGGCTTGCCGAGATGGATGCTCGCCACTGGGCGGCCTTTGCCGAAGAAACGACGGTCGGACTCCCGCTCATCCGGAGGCGGGTTGCCGAACTCGGGGAGTCGGTGATCCGGAAGGCACACAACGTGGCGCAGGAGCTAGTGACTCCGGGGCTGGATGCAGAAGCGCTCTCGCGATTCCGCGACACCGTCGTGGGCCGGGCCGAGCAATGCATGGCATCGACCTCCGCCGGAGCCGGCCGGGTCAGCCGAACTCCCACGGGTTCGTGACGACGACCTCAAGTCCGTCGAAATCCGCCACGTTCCTCGTCGCAATCGAAAAGTCACAGGCCTTGGCCGTTCCGGCGATCAGCGCATCTCCCAGGTCGAGCATACGTCCTCGCTCGCGAGCGTCCGCGCGAAAGCGTGCGGCCCACACGGCGGCTTTCTCGTCCACGGGCAGAACACGGTCCTCGTAGCGGCGGATGAACCCCGACAGCACGCCGCGCAGCGCGTCTCGCCGCCTTCCGTGAGGCAGGAGGCGCAGGCCGAACTCCAGTTCATGCAACACCAGCGCAGACAGCCATAGGTCGTTTCGTGCGGACAGGAACGCGACCACGGGTGGGGCGGGGGTCCCTTTCGTCAGCTCCGAGATCACGTTGGTGTCCAGCAGGATGCCGCTCATTCGGTGTCGTCCCGGACGTCATCCGAAGCGAAGGGGATCGGTCGCGTGGACCCCCGCTCCCGGGGAATCTCGAGATCCAGCCCGCGAGGCATGTGGTCGATCAGCCACCGGCCGAGAGGCTGCCGGATCGGAGCCTTCTCCCGCCAAAGGCGTTCGGACACGACGACGAAGGACCTCCGAACGCCGATACGCTGTGGTCCCTGTTCGTCCGCGAGACGCAGGATCTCGGACAGGCGCGCCTTCGCCTCGGCGATCCTCCATGTGCGTGCGAACTCCGAAGTGTCCACCGACCTGCTCCTTCCATCCGATGACCGACTCAGTCCCTGACGGGGAAACTGGACCAATATAGACCATATTCCCGTTCAGAATCAACGTTGCCGCGGATCAACGCGCCCGTCGTCGTCTTGCGGGTCGCTGCCGTGGGTTTGAGCTTCGGGCGCGTGCGTTCGGCATCTCCGTTCCCCAACGCTGGATGTGACCGATGGCTGCAGAACCCCGCGACTTCAACAACGCGATCCAGTACGAGCCCGACGAGACACCCCCTTACCGGATCGCCATCGGCCTCGCGCTTCAGTACGTCGTGCTCACCATCGCGGCCATCGTCATCACGGTGGCGATCGTGGTGCGGGCGGCCGGCGGCTCCGAGGACTACCTGTCTTGGGGGAGCTTCGCGGTCCTGATCGTGAGCGGCGTGACCACGGCCGTGCAGGCCGCGCGCATCGGGCGCATCGGGGCGGGGTACGTCCTCCTCATGGGGACATCGGGCGCGTTCATCGCGGCCTCCGTGACGGCGCTCGTCCAAGGCGGTCCCGCCCTCCTCGCGTCGCTGGTCATCGCCTCCTCCCTCTTCCAGTTCGTACTCTCGCGCCACCTCGCGTTCCTGAGGCGGATCGTCACGCCGGTCGTGGCGGGGACCGTGATCATGCTGATCGCCGTCACGATCATGCCGCTTCTGTTCGATCTTCTGCGCCAGGTCCCCGAGGGCGCCTCGTCGCTGGCGGCGCCGGTGACGGCGGGTGCGACCGTGATCGCGACGCTGCTCATCGTGCTCCGGGCCAGCGGTGTGATGCGGCTGTGGGGTCCGGTGATCGGCATCCTCGTCGGGTGCGTGGCGGCGGTCTCGTTCGGCATCTACGACTTCGAGCGCGTGGCGGCCGCGCGGTGGGTCGGTCTCCCAACGGACGGCTGGCCCGGCTTCGGCTTCAGCCTCGGGCCCGCCTTCTGGGCGCTGCTGCCCACGTTCGTGTTCGTGACGCTGATCGGCGCGATCGAGACGGTGGGCGATGCCGTGGCCATTCAGCGCGTGTCCTGGCGGCGCAGCCGAGCCACCGACTTCGGAGCGGTGCAGGGCGCGGTCGCCGCCGATGGGCTCGGCAACCTGCTCTCGGGACTGCTGAGCACCGTCCCCAACACGACCTATTCATCGAGCATCTCGCTGGCCGAGATCACCGGCGTGGCCGCGCGCCGCGTGGGCGTGTGCATCGGCCTGACCTTCTGCGCGCTGGCGTTCCTGCCCAAGATCGCGGCGATCGTGCTCGCCATCCCGGACCCGGTCATCGCCGCCTACGGGTTCGTGCTGATCGCGATCCTGTTCGTCATCGGGGCGCGGGTCGTCATCCAGGACGGCATCGACTATCGCAAGGCGGCGATCGTCGGCGTGTCGTTCTGGGCCGGCGTCGCGTTCCAGGAGGGCGCGCTCTTCAACGAGTACCTGAGTCCCGGGCTGGCGCCGCTGCTCGAGAACGGGATGACCGCGGGTGGCCTGGTTGCGATCCTCCTTACGGCGCTGCTCGAGTTCACGGGCTCACGGCCCCTCCGCGTCGAGACGACGCTGAACGTGGAAGCGCTCCCCACCATCCGGAACTTCCTCGACAAGTTCTCGATCCGGCGCAGGTGGCCCATGGAGATGAGCGACCGGCTGCTGCAGGCGGCGGAGGAGACGCTGCTGCTCCTTCTGGAGGAGGCGAAGGAGGAGGAAGGCGAAGAAGATCGGCGTCTGCGCGTCGTGGCCCGCAAGTGGGAGACCGGGGCGGAACTGGAGTTCATCTCGGCAGGTGGCGCCGGGAACATCGAGGATCAGATCGCCGTGCTGGCCAGCCACGGCACGGCGGAAGTGCAGGAGCACGAAATCTCGCTTCGCATTCTGCAGCACCTGGCCACGTCCGTGAGGCACCAGAAATACCACGACGCGGACATCGTCACGGTACACATCGAGGGCCCCACCCGCGGCGGAGGCTAGTTGCGACGCGACACCAGGTCAGGGGACGAGACCGCCCGCGGAGGCGAGTAGTCGGTCGCGGTCGAGCACCTCCCCGCCGAGAATCACGGCGTGTACGCGGCGGGCGTTGGCGATGTCCTCGAGCGGACTGGCGTCGAACAGCACGATGTCGGCCAGCATGCCGTGCGCCAGCGTACCCCTGTCGGTCAGCCGCAACGCCTCCGCGCCCATCCGCGTCGCGGAGATCAGCGTCTCCGCCGGCGTCATGCCGGCCTCCACGTGGGTCTCCATCTCGCGCTGGAAGGCGAGCCCCGGCGGCGCGTTCGCGACCAGGCCGTGCGACCCCATGGTGACGGGGCCGCCGGCCTTCGCGTAGCGCACGGTTAATGCGGCCATGTTCCGCATCGCCGCCCAGTGCACCTCGCGGCCCTCCTCGCTGAACTCCGGCTCGAAGACGGCCAGCGTGCCATCGAGGTTGACGTTCCGTTCGAGCATGAGGTCGATGAGCGCGTCGGCGCGCGGCCCGGCGGGGTCCAGCGCCGCCCACAGCGCGAATCCTCCCTCGCCCCGGTGGATGCTCTCGCGCAGCACCGCCTGCCGGAACTCCTCCGCCCGCTTGGGCGAAACGAGCGAGCGGCCAAGGGACCTCGTGTGCTCGATCCCGTCCAGCCCCAGCCGGATCGCGGCCACGGGGTCGACGATCTCGAGATGGCCGTGGACCGGCACGTTGCGGCGGTCGGCCTCTTCGATGACGGCCGCCACCTGCGCGAGCGAGAGCCGGAAGTACACCTTCAGCGACGTCGCGCCTCGATCCATCAGTTCGTTCGCCGCCATCCGGGCGTCCGTCTCGTCCAGCAGGACGCGCGAGATGGTGGGATAGGCCGTATTGAACCCGTCGAGGATCGGCCCGGAAAAGAGGAGCCGCGGCGCCGGGAGCTCCCGCGCCTCCACGGTGCCGAGCCAGTCCTCGTTGTCCGCGATCCACTGCCCCATCTCCCGCAGCGTGGTGACGCCGTTGGCCAGGAAGAGGAGCGGCAGTTCCGGGTTCGCGTCGGTACCCGTCCCGTCGATCGAGGCATGCGGGCCCGGGGAGTAATGGAAGTGGAGGTCGATGAACCCCGGCGTGAGGAACTTGCCGTTCGCATCGATGCGCTGGGCCCCGGCCGGGATCTCGACCTGTCCCGCGGGCCCGATGCGCTCGACCCGGTCCCCCCGGACGAGCACGGTCGCGTTCTCGTGAACGGCGCCCGTGCCGTCGAACACCGTACCTCCCTCGATCGCCAGCCACCGTTCCTGCGCGGCGAGGGGAGCGAAGACGGCCATGATCCAACCGAGGACGAACAGGACTCTGGCAGCGCGCACGATGTGGCCTCCCGCGTCAGCGACGGCATCTCGGGGGGCTCGGGTCTTTCCGGCCCTCCCGACCGCATCTACGCTGAGGAAGATTACGACTCGGCACAAGGAGAACATCATGCCCGAAGGCGCGTCTCTTCGCGGTGCATGGCTTCGTCGCGGAATCCTGTCGGCGCTCGCGGCGCCCCTGTTCGGCCTCGGTCAGACCGCGGGGCAGGACCGCGACACCCTCTCCGATGAGGTCCGGTCCCATCTCAGCGTCTCCGCGCCGGTCGTGGCGCTCGAGAACGTCCTCCTGTTCGACGGCACCGGCGGACCCGCGCGCTCGGGGCAGACCATCGTCATCCGCGGGAACCGGATCGAGAGCGTCGGCGCGGCGGGCGAGGTCGAGATCCCATCGGGAGCGGAGCGGCTGGATCTGGAAGGCCACTCGGTCATGCCGGGGATGGTCGGCCTCCACAACCACATGTTCTACTATCAGTCCACGCCGCGCGCGTCGCAGATGCAGTACTCCGGTCCCCGGCTCTATCTCGGGGCCGGCGTCACCACGGTGCGGACGACGGGAAGCGTCGCCCCGTATCAGGATCTCTCACTCAAGGGCGCCATCGAGCGCGGCGAGACGCCGGGCCCCCGACTCCTCATCACCGCCCCGTACGTCATCAGCCCCGGTCCCGATGAGCGGCTCCGGGATCTCGGCATGTACGCGATCCGCGACGAGGAAGCGGCGCGCCGGTACGTGCGCTACTGGGCCGCGGAGGGGGCGGAGTGGATCAAGGCCTACACGCAGATCACGCGCGAGGCGCTCGCCACGATCATCGACGAGGCGCACCGGCAGGGGATGAAGGTCACGGCGCACCTCTGTTCGGTGGGGTTCCGCGAGGCCACGGCGATGGGGATCGACAACCTCGAGCACGGCCTGTGGGCCAACTCCGAGTACGACACCACGCGTGAACCGGACCGGTGCAGTCCCAACTATCAGCGAAGCATCGCCGAACTGGACATGGACGACCCGCGCGTGGACGAGACGATCTCCGAGATGGTCGATGCGGGGGTCGCCATGACCTCCACGTTGGCCGTCGCCGAGCAGGCCACGCCCCTCGTCCCCGACCTCACGGAGCGCGACCTGGAAGCGCTTCCGGATCACGTCGTGGAGGCGGAGATGGAGCGGCGGTCGATCTTCCGGACGACCGAGATGCCGTGGATGATCGACCTGTTCGAGAACCTGCTCGCGTTCGAACTCGCGTTCGTGGAGGCGGGGGGCGTGCTCGCGGCGGGAGTAGATCCGGCCTGGGGCGCGCTACCCGGCTACGGCGACCAGCGGAACTTCGAGATTCTCGTCGAAGCGGGCTTCGACCCGGCGGTCGCCGTCCGAATCGTGAGCGCGAACGGAGCGCGCATTCTCGGCCTCGACGGCGAAGTGGGGACCGTCGCCCCCGGCAAGCTCGCCGACCTCATCGTGATCGAGGGCGACATCGAACTCCGCCCGTCGGACATCCGCAACGTCCGCATCGTGTTCAAGGACGGCCTCGGCTACGACCCGGACAGCCTGACCGCCGCCGTCGCCGGCCAGGTCGGCGTCCGCTGACCCCCGCCGCTAGCGGATCTCTACGTCGTCGAGTTCGAAGGTGAACGAGCCGAGCGGGGCCTGGGCCACGAAAGCGAGGGCGGCGATGATCGAGGGGTCGGCGGTGGCGAAGCCCTCGAGCGGGATCTCGACCACGGCCCACTCCGGGCCGGCGACGAAGGGGACCGTGGGGGGCACGGTGGCCGCGGCCCCCTCGCCGAACAGCATCGCGGTGTAGCTCCGTCCGTCTCCGCGGGTGCGGAAGCGCAGGACGCTGCGGCCGGAAAAGTCGACCGCCTGCATCGGTTGGTCGCCGGTGAACCAGATCGCGCCCGCCCAGGGGAAGGCGAACCCTGCCCGGGTCTCTCCCCGCACGACGAGCGCCCCGTCCTCCACGGCCAGGTCCGCCGTGGAGGCGCCCCCGTTCATCGCGTCCGTCGTCACCTGCCAGCCGAAGCCGAAGCCGGAGTCGAGCCCGTCCTCGAAGTCGACGACGACCGGCCCCTCCGGAGCCGGTGGGATCTCGGGCGACGAGGCGGTCGCGGCGGTTTCACGGAGGACGGGATAGCCGTCCTTCCAGATCGTGACGATGTCGGCGGTGCGCGCGAGGTCCTCCTCCACGTCGCCCCGCACCAGCAGGAGGTCGGCGATGGTGCCCTCGGCGATGCGGCCGCGCTCGGGGACGGCAAATGCGTCCGCGGCGACGGACGTGGCCGCGGCGAGCGCCTCATGGCTCTCCAGGCCGGCCCGCGCGAGGAGCCGAAGCTCCCCGTGCATCGAGAGGCCGGTCGCCGTCCCGGGATTCGGCGCGTCCGTGCCCGCGACGATCCGCACGCCCGCCGCATGGAGCCGCCGCACGTTCTCCAGCGCGACCTCCGAGTCCGGCCCTTCGGGCATCTCGAACCGGTTGCTCAGCGTCTGCCGCTGCATCGGCGAGACCAGCGCTTCGTCCGTCTCGTCGAGGATGCGCAGACCGGTGGAGTCGCCGAACAGTCCCATGATGACGGAAAGGGTGGGGACGACGAAGACGCCCGCCTCCGCGAAGCTGCGAGCGCCCTCCTCAGAGATCGCGGCGTCGAACCAGGTGTGGACCAGGCCGTCGGCCCCCAGCGAGAGCGCCTCGAGCGCCGCCTCAAGGTCGCTGACGTGGACGACGGCCAGCAGCCCCTCGGCGTGGGCGGCCCCGATGAGCGCCGCAATCGTCTCGCGCTCCAGAGAAGGGATCTCGCCGCGGTACGCGGCTCCATCCTCGGAGACGATCTTGATCCAGTCGGACCCCTCCGCCTTCCGCGCCCGCACCCAGGCGTCGGCGCCTTCCGGGCCCGTGAGCGGCTCCACCCCCAGCCCGAACTGCGTGCCGTGACCGCCGGGCGCCGTCGCCAGCATGCCGGCGGAGAAGAGATCGGCTTCGGCCGTCCGCGCGATTTCGTCTCGGGTCGTCCGCGCGGCGGCCACGAGGCCGGGGTCCGTGAACTGATCGAGCACGGAAGTCACGCCGAAGCGAAGCGCATCGCCAAGCGTCCCGCCGAACGTGTGGACATGGCCATCGATGAGGCCCGGGAGCAGCGTATGTCCCCGGCCATCGACGCGGGGCAGGTCCTCCGGCAGCCGGAGCTTCGCGCCCACCCGCCGCACCCGTCCGTCCTCCACCCACACATCCTGGTTCCGCCTGAAGGCCTCGCCGTCGAACAACGTCACGTCGACGATCGCGAAGCTCTCCTCCGGCGGCTCCTGTTCCGGGGCGGCCGCGTCACCCGGGACCGGGAGCGTCGCCAGCGCGCCGGTGAATCCCACTACCGCGGCGAGGAGAATCCACAGGCTCCGCAGGACGGTGCGGTGCTCCGTGTTCATGACATCCCTCCCCCACGGATCGAGACGGCGCCGCTCTCCGCCCGCCGGAACCCGACCGCGGCGACGATGAGAAAGGCGATCGATTGCACGGCAAGCACGGCGACGTGCAGGGCCGTCGCCTGTCCACCGTCCATCGCGATGACCTTAAGTGCGAGCTGCGCGTGGTGATAGGCGGGCAACACGTTGGCGAAGTCCTGCAGGGCCGCCGGAAACAGCGTGATCGGGATCCAGAGCCCCGACAGCATGGCCATGGGCAGGAAGACGAGATTCGTGATGGCCACCGCGGCGCGACTCTTCGACCACGCTCCAACGGCCAACCCGAGCGCGCAGAAAGGGATCACCCCGGCGAGTACGACCCCGGCCAGAGCGAACCACTGCCAGCGGTACAGCATCACGCCGGCCCCGTGGGCGCCGATAAAGAAGATCCCCAGGACGACGGCCGCCCCGAAGGTCAACGCCATCCCCACCTTGGCGAGCAGATAGGCTGCCGCGGGCATCGGCGTGGTACGCTTGAGCAGCAGAGCGCCGGAGTCGCGTTCCGTCGCCAGTCCGGCCCCGAAGCCGAACAGCGAGGGTCCCAGGACGCCGAAGACGCTGTAGGTCGCCAGCATGTACGTGGGTGCCGCGACCGAAAAGCCTCTCCCGCCCATGACCACGCCGAAAAACAGGTAGAAGATCAGCGGGAAGAGCAGCGTGGGGATCGCGAAGGCGGGCTCTCGCAGCACCATCAGGAACTGGTACCGGGCCTCCAGCACGTAGATGCGCCCGCGTCGCGCGAGTGTTGCCGTCGTCATGAGACAGGCTCCGAGGCGTCGGGTGCTCGCGTCAGGGCGAGGAAGGCCTCTTCAAGTCCGGCGCCGACGACGGTCAGGTCGTGCAGGTCCGGGTCCAGATCGAGGAGGGCGCGTACGAGATCCTCCGGTCGTGAGGTCAGGACCTCCAGGTACCGGCCCCGGGTCTCGGACCTCACGACGCCCGGAAGGGAGGCCACGCGGTCGCGGTGAACCCCGGTGACGCAACGGACCCGGCGGGCGGCCGTATGCGACTTGATGGTCGCCGGCGAGCCCTCCGCGATGACCCGCCCGCGATGTAGGACGACGATGCGATCCGCGAGCGCGTCCGCCTCCTCGAGGTAGTGGGTCGTCAGAACCGTGGTCCGCCCCGACTCGCTGAGTGCGCGAATCTCATCCCACAACCCGCGCCGCGCTTCCACGTCCAGGCCCGCCGTGGGTTCATCGAGGAACACAAGCTGCGGGTCGCCACACAGAGCGAGTGCGAACATCACCCGCTGCTTCTGTCCCCCGGAGAGCTTGCCGAACCTGCGTCGCTCCAGTCCCTCCAGCCCCGCCATGGCGAGCAGCCGGGAAGCCGGCGCCGGCGCCGGATAGTAGGCTCGGAAAAGGTCGATGTGTTCGCCCACCGTCAGCGTATTCGGGACGCCGGAGATCTGGAGCATCGCGCCTCGGCGCGCGCGAACCCCGGGAGCCCCCGGCCGCTGTCCGAAGACGGTCGCTTCTCCGGTCTGCACGGGCACGCTCCCGAGCAGCAGGCTGATCGCGGTGGTCTTGCCTGCCCCGTTGGGCCCCAGCACCGCCAGTACCTCGCCGCGCCGGACCTCCAGATCCACCTCCTCCAGCGCGACGACAGGTCCGTATCGATGCGTCACGCCCGACAGTCGGGCGACGGCTTCTTCAGGCATCCTCGTTAGAGATGGGCAGAGGGGTTAGGGACGGCGCAACGGGCCAGACTCTCAGCGGAGCTTACGCACCCCGCCGCCGGAGGTTTCCGGTTGCGCGGCGGAGCTAGGCTCGGACGGGAAGAAGCTGCTGCATCATGTGGACGGGCGCGCGGTATTCGCCCCCGTCCTCTTCGAGCAGGTTGTTGGCGAGCAGCCAGTTCAAATCACGCGTGAGCGTCTTCGTGGTCTTCGTGGAATAGAGACGCGCCAAGCCGGGAGCCAGGTCGGGAATGTCGCGCTTCCTCGCCGGCTCCGCGTGCCGCCCCAGGACGAGGACCACCTCCCGACGACGGTTCATGGCGGGCGAGCGACGCCGCTGTCCGAACGTCGAATACACGTAGTGTTCCCATGCCAGCCATGACTGGACCCCTTCCACGTAACGACACTGTTCCTCGAGGCCGTCCAGAAACCCCTGAAGCGAATAGACGACGAACCCGAGTGCGTCCCCGCGGCCCGCATTGGCGCGGCTCGAACGATCGAGCTGCCGGTAGTATTCCGCGCGAGTGAGATTGTAGTGGTTGCTCAGGAGATGTGTGGCGGGAGAGGGAACCCCAGCGCGAGCCAGGATGAGGAACTCGGTGAGCCGCGCCGCACGACCGTTCCCATCGCCGAAGGGATGAATCCAGGCGATGTACAAGTGTGCGAGGACCGCCCGCAGAACCGCCACTGCGATCGCACTGTCCAGGTGCTCCTCGAGATCCGGCCAGACTACGTCTTCCTCCAGCCATTCACACAGCCGTTCGAGGAGGAACAGGCAGTCTTCCCGCGGCGCACCCGAATATCTTCCCACGCCAACGGAGAACGTGGGCACCTCTCCCGGAACGACTCCCTCTTCCAGGTGCTCTTCCAACCCCGCGAGGACGAGGCGGTTCGCTTCCCGGATCCAGTCCGGAGTGAGGCGTGGCGGTTCACCGGCGGTAATCCGCCGAAAAATGTCTTCGCAGGCGCGAAGGACGTTGTCGACTTCCCGGCCCAGGTACTCCTGCGAGATTGGAAGTTCGAGTTGTCCGTCGAGTCTGTCCCGAACCTGCTCTTCGGTAAGCGTGTTCCCTTCGATGGCCGTCGTTGCGCGGGCCCCCTTGATGAGGTAGAGCTTGTGCATCTCCGCTGCTGCGGCGGGAGGCAGAACCGCCCGGGCGACCTGCTCGCAGCGAGCCGCCACCTGTCCCAGCAGGGGCCACAACTGCGGCGTGGCCCGCTCCAGACGCGCGCGAAAACTGATCCACGGATGACTCCGTTCGTACGGCCGTTCGTCCGTCATCCTGCCTTCCTGCCGATGTCGCGGCGATTATGTGCCTAGTTTTGTCCGCTAGTATGTCCAACGATGTGTCCAGATTATGGTCTCGTCTCGCGCCCCGTGCAAACTGCCGGCGCGAGATGTCCCGCCCTCCTCCCGGGTCATGCTCCGGGGATCAGAGGTCCATCACGCGTTGGATGTCGCGGTCGATGGGGTCGGGTTTCGTGAGGAAGGAGATGGAGAGGAAGAGGACGAGGGACACGAGGAGCGCCGCGGCGCCGTGGTCGACGCCGTAGGGGAGACGCACGGTGCCGAAGCCGAAGCCGGACCGGAGGCCGAAGTTGACGAGCAGGCTGCTGGCGACGGCGACGTTGGCCGCGAGGACGTTGGCCCGCTTCCAGTTGAGTCCGATCGCGATGACGGGGACGAGACCCGCCGCGAACGTGCCCCAGCCGAACACGCCGAGAAGCGCCACGAGGTCGCCGGAATACAGCGCCACCAGCGCGGCCGAGATCGCCAGCAGGACCGTGATGACCCGCGCCCACGCGAGTTCGTTGCCCAGCGACCGGCCGCGAATCGCGTTGGGCAGGTCGTGCATGATGGCGGCGGTCCCGATGTTCAGGAACGCGTCCGCGGTGGACATGATCGCGGCGAGCAGCGCGGCGAACACGACGCCGGCGAGCAGCGGATGCGTGAACGCCTGCAGGAACTCCGGCGAAGCCGCGTCCGGCGTCGCGAGCGCCGGGTGCCCGCCGGTAATGACCAGCGCCCGCATGGCGAAGCCGATCCCGATCCAGAGCAGCGCCGCGAAGCTGTACGCGATGACGCCGACCGGGATCACGTAGCGCAGTTCCTTCATGCGCCGCAGCATCATGAACTTGGTGATGATGTGGGGCTGCCCCGCCACGCCGATGCCGAACACGAAGAACCACGCGAGCCCTCCCATCAGCCCGATGGTTCCCCACGGGCCGCTCGCCGCGCGGTCGTCGGCCGCCACGATCCGGCTGATCTCGGCCAGCCCACCGTCGAACGTCCCGAGCACGGTGACGAAGACGAAGACGGAAGCGACGACCATGATGGCGCCCTGGATCACGTCGGTGTAGACGGAGGCCACGATCCCGCCGGTCACCGAGTAGAAGATCAGGACGGAGCACGAAATGGCGACGCAGAGCGCCAGGCTCGGGTTGTCGATCACCCCCGCGTCCGCGAGCACCCCCTGCAGCACGATCGACATCGCGAGGATCTGCGTGGCGAGGTAGCCCAGCACGCCGAGCAGGATCACGACGGCCACGGAGGCCCGCACCGACTCCGAGCCGTATCGCGCCGCGGCCACGTCCGGCAGCGACACGCATTCGCGAAGCTCCGACACGAGGCGGAGGCGTTTCGCCACCAGGTTGAGGACGATGATGTTGGAGATGACGATCGTCCCGAGAATCCAGATCGAACTCGTCCCCATCGAATACATGAGGCCTGGACCGCCCACGAACCCGAACCCGCTCATCGTGCTCGAGAAGATCGCGAACGCGGTCACGAACATCCCCAGCCTCCGGCCGGCCACGAAGAAGTCGCTCGCCGACTTCGTGCGGCGGAGCGACCAGAGTCCCACGCCGACGCAGAGCGCGAGGTATGCGATCACGGCGAGGAGCGTGATCAGGGCGCGATTCGCCTCCACCGCCCGCTATCCCTCGCCGCCGCCGGTGGCGTCGGAGTCGCCGCTCCCCCTCGATTCCGCGACGATCTCGTCGAAGCGGGCCTGCTCACGGGGGCCGAAGTAGGCGCTCTCGAACGCCCATGTGATGGCGAGAAGGGGAATCCACGGCGCGAGCGTGAGCCCGTACACCAGCAGGGAAGTCGGGGCCGTGAAGCCGAGGACGATCGTCGTGTCGCCGGCGGCATAGGCGTCGAAGGACCACATGAGGACGACGAAGAGGAGGACGTAGCCCACCATCCACGCGTTGACCGCCCGCCGGATCCAGTGCCCCTGGCGGAACCCGATCAGCATGGTGACCCACATGGTCCCGAGCATGGCGATGCCGGCGACGTACGCGGCCCACGCCGGGGCGCCGAGTTCGCCCGCGTCGATCCCCACCAGCATCGGGGCGTGCTCCGGATGGGGGAGCGGCGTGGCGCGGCCGGCCCCCGTCCCGACCGCCCAAACGAGCAGGCCGAGCAGGACGGCGCAGAGCCCGAGCAGCAGCGCCATCAGGCGCGTCATGTGAGCGTGGTTGCGGATGGGAGTCCCCCGTCAGGCTCGAGAAGGGCCGAAGTTTGCCACGCCGTGAGCCCCGGCGCGAGGCCGCGCAGGCCGCTTCCGCCGCGCCCGCCCGTATCCGCGCTGGACTTGAGGAGTCGGTCCTGTGAGTTTGGCGCTTCCCGGGCGTATCGGTGCCGGGGACGGGATGCCACGGACACCTGCCGACGCTCCTTCACCGACGTTCCTTCACCAACGCTCGCACACGACGTTCAGACACGACGTTCAGACAGGACGTTCAGACACAAAGCGCGGAGACGACATGACTGCACCGGCGCGGGTCGCCATCACCGGGGCCGCAGGAAATATCGGATACGCCCTTGCCTTCAGGATTGCGGCAGGGGACATGCTCGGGCCGGACCGGCCCGTCACGCTTCAACTGCTGGAGATTCCGCCCGCGCTCGACGCGCTGCGCGGCGTCGAGATGGAACTCAACGACTGTGCCTTCCCGCTCCTGCACGGGGTGGTCGGGACCGCGGATGTGAACGAGGGATTTGACGGGGTCGACTACGCGCTGCTCGTGGGCGCCAAGCCGCGGGGGCCGGGGATGGAGCGGGGCGACCTGCTGGCCGACAACGGGAGGATCTTCGGCCCGCAGGGTCGCGCGCTGAGCGACCGCGCGTCGCCCGACGTGCGCGTCCTCGTGGTCGGAAACCCGGCCAACACGAACTGCCTCATCGCCGCGGCGAACGCCCCGAAGCTCGACCGCCGGCAGTTCGCGGCCATGACCCGCCTCGACCACAACCGCGCGATCAGCCAGCTCGCCGAGAAGACGGGCACGCACGCGACGGAAATCCGGCGCATGACCATCTGGGGCAACCACTCGGCCACGCAGTACCCGGACATCAGCCAATGCACGGTGGCGGGCGCCCCGGCCGCCGACCTCGTTGACGAAGCGTGGTACCGGGACACCTTCATCCCGAAGGTCCAGAAGCGGGGAGCGGAGATCATCCAGGCGCGCGGCGCCTCCTCGGCGGCGTCCGCGGCCTCCGCCGCCATCGACCACGTGCGGACGTGGGTGCACGGGACGCCGGAGGGTGACTGGACGAGCATGGCCGTGCACGCGGACGGGCGCTACGGCGTGGCCGAAGGCGTCGTCTACTCGCACCCCGTGACGTGCGCGAACGGCGACTACTCCGTCGTCGACGGCCTCGACCCGGGCGACTTCAGCCGCGAGCGCATGGAGATCACCGACGCGGAGTTGCGCTCCGAACGCGACGCCGTCGCCGACCTCCTCGGCTAGCAGCCCTGGCTAGCCGTCGCGGAGGATGCGGGCGGCGGCAGCGGCGCCGGGGCGGCCGTTGAGACTGCCGCCCGGGTGGGTGCCGGCCCCGCACAGGTAGAGTCCGTCGATCGGGGTCCGGTATCGGGCCCAGCCCGCGACGGGGCGCCCGAAGAAGACCTGGTCGAGCGTCATCTCGCCGTGGTGGATGTTCCCTTCGGGCAGCGCGAACCGGTCGGCGAGGTCGGCTGGCGTCAGCACGTGCCGGTGCAGGATCGCCCTCTCGAGGTTGGGGATGTGTTCCGCCAGCGTCGCGATCACCGCGTCCCCCAGCGCCTCGCGGCGCTCGTCATTCCATGATCCGTCGGCCAGTCGGAAGGGTGCGTACTGGGCCGCTACGGACAGGAGGTGACGCCCTTCCGGCGCGAGCGACGGATCGAGCGCGGTCGTGAGGACAGCGTCGAGGACCGAACGTGCGGACGGACGGCCGTACTTCGCGTCGTCGTACGCGCGCTCGATGTAGTGGATGCTCGGTGCCACCGTGATGGCGGCGCCGGCAAGCATGGCGGACCGGGCCGCGTCACCGCCGGAGCGCAGGCGCGGGGGCTCGCCCAGCGCGAGGTGCACCTTCGCGACGACGCCCCGGTACTTGATGTGGTCCAGCGCGCGGGCGAACTCGGGGGCCAGTTCGCCGGGGTCGACGAGGCCGAGCAGCGTGCGGCCGGGATCCGCGGACGAGACGACGCGGGATGCCGCGATCTCGCCGCCCCCGGCGAGGGTGATGCCCGTCGCGCGCCCGTCTTCGACGCGGATCGCGGCCGCCTCGCGGCCGAGGCGAATCTCCGCGCCCGCCGCGACGGCGACGCGCTCAAGAGCGGCGCCGAGCGCGCCCATCCCGCCGCGCACCTGCCGTCTTCGCCGCACGACCCCGCCCGCACCCACCATGTGGTGGAGGAACATGTAGCCGGTGCCCGAGGCCAGC
This sequence comes from Candidatus Palauibacter australiensis, assembly GCA_026705295.1. Taxonomy (NCBI): domain Bacteria; kingdom Pseudomonadati; phylum Gemmatimonadota; class Gemmatimonadia; order Candidatus Palauibacterales; family Candidatus Palauibacteraceae; genus Candidatus Palauibacter; species Candidatus Palauibacter australiensis. The sequence goes on along the minus strand of JAPPBA010000096.1, from coordinate 10,675 downwards.
GGCCCCTGGCAGATCCCCCGCACGCCGTCCGCCGCGAGCGCACCCTTGAGCGCCTCGCTCTCGAACCACTCGTAGAGCAGTTCCTCCACCGTCATCGGGAGGAGCCGCATCAGCTCGAGGGCGTCCCGCCGTCCGAGGCGGTTCAGCTTCGCGCCGAGGCGGAGGAGTTCCCACAGGTCGCCGCGGTCCGCGCCCGCGATCCGCGGCGGCAGCGCGCCGTACAGCACGGCGAGGGCTCGGCTCGCCCGCGACATCGCGCGCACGAACTCCGGCCAGCGGGCGGCGTCCCGTGCGGAGAAGGGCCGAATCCGATCCGCCGTCCGGGCCGGATCGCTCTCCAGGATGAGCGCTCCCCCGTCCGGCTGCGGCGACACGACGCAGGCCGTGGGAGACATGAGGTCCAGCCCGGCGCCCGTCGGTCCCGGCGCCTCCAGGCCGAGGTCCGCCATGACACGCGGATCGATCCCCGTCAGGCTGTGCGCGCCGGTGTCCACGCGATATCCGGGCCACAACTCCTCCGTGGCGGCGCACCCGCCCGCGGCCTCGCCCCGTTCGACGACGACCACGCGGAGCCCGGCCCGCGCCAGGTAGGCCGCCGCGACGAGACCGTTGTGTCCGGCCCCGATGACGACGGCGTCGTACGCCCGAGAGCTCACGCTCGACTCCCTCGATCTGCCGACCCGCCCCGCGGGCGCCGACGCAGGTCCCGGAGGATCTCGAGCGCGGCGAGCCGCCCCGAGGCCCCGCACACGCCGCCCCCCGGATGCGTCCCCGAGCCGCACTGGTAGAACCCGCGCACGGGCGTCCGGTAGTCGGCCCACGCGGGCGACGGACGGAAGAAGAAGAGCTGCTGCGGCGTCAGCTCGCCGTGGAAGATGTTGCCCTCGGTGAGCCCCAGTTGCTCCTGCATGTCCAGCGGCGTGAGCACCTGCCGGTGGAGGATGGAGCCCTTGAGGTTCGGGATGTACTCCGAGAGCGTATCGACGACTGCGTCGCCGAACGCCTCCCGCTTCGCGCCGTCCCAGCCGCCCTCGATGTCGAAGGCGGCATACTGGACGAAGATCGACATCACGTGCCGTCCCGGCGGTGCCATCCCGGGGTCGATCATCGACGGAATCACGATGTCCATGTACGGCTGCCGCGAGAATCCGCCGTACTTCGCGTCGTCGTAGGCGCGCTCTAGGTAATCCATGCTCGGACTGATGGAGAAGGCGCCGCGCAGGTGCGGCCCCCCGCCCGGCAGGCAGGAGAACTCCGGCGCCTCCGAGAGCGACAGGTTGACCTTGCCGGAGGAGCCGCGGATTCGGAAGCGCCGGATCGCCTCCACGAGATCGTCCGGCAGCTCTTCCGGGTCGAGCAGGCCGAGGAAGGTGCGCTTCGGATCGACCCCCGACACGACCGTCTTCGCCGTGAGTTCCTCGCCATCCTCCAGGACGACGCCTGTCGCCCGTCCGTTCGCCGTGAGCACCCGCTCCACCGAGGCCCCCGTCCGGATCTCGGCCCCGTGGGACCTCGCCGAGGAGGCGATGGACTCGCTGACCATCCCGTTCCCGCCCCGCGCGAATCCCCACGCCCGGAACACCCCGTCGATCTCGCCCATGTAGTGATGGAGCAGGACGTACGCCGTCCCCGGAGATCGAGGTCCGAGGAATGTTCCGATGATTCCGCTCGCGGACATCGTCGCCTTCAGTACATCCGACTCGAACCACTCGTCGAGATAGTCCGCCGCGCTCATGGTTCCCAGCTTGAAGAGCGCGTGGAACTGCTGCTCGTCGAGGCCGCGCGCGTGCCGTCCCAGCATGAGCAGCGTCTTCAGATCGCGCAGCCCGGGAGAGAGCGGGTCGGGCGGCACGACGCCGAGGAGAGGTTTCACGGCCCACGCGAGCCGGTACATGAGCGTCGCGAAATCGTCGTACGCCTCGGCGTCCTTCGGAGAATGGCGGTAGAGGTCGCGTCGCGTCTGGTCGTGGTCCGCCCAGCGCCCGAGATAGTCGCCGTTCGGGAGCGGCGTGACCGTGCTCTCGAGGGGGAGGATCTCCAGCCCGTGCCGCGCGAGTCGCAGGTCGCGGATGATCTCGGGCCTCAGCAGGCTCACGACGTAGGAGGCGACGGAGTACTTGAAGCCGGGGAAGATCTCCTCCGTGACCGCGGCTCCGCCCACCAGGTGCCGGCGTTCGAGCACGACCACGCGAAGGCCCGCCCGCGCGAGGTAGGCGGCGTTGATGAGGCCGTTGTGGCCGCCCCCGACGATGATCGCGTCGTACGCGTTCGTGGCGCTCACGGCGTGGCCCGCTTCCTGTCGGGGTCGAAGAACGGCGTCTTCGCCACCGTGGCCCGGGCCCGGCGCCGCCGGTGCTCGACCGTCACCTCGATCTCAAGTTCGGTGCCGACGGCGGCGGACTCCGCTTCGAGGTGCGCCAGTCCCAGGTAGGTCTTGAGGGTCGGCGACCAGCCCCGGCTCGTGGCGTATCCCACCTGCCGTCCACCCGCGTACAGCGGCACGCTGTCGCGCAGGGTCGTGCCCGGCAGTTGCGGCGGGAGGCCGATGGTCGCGTACGCCGCCTCGAGCGACTCCCAGTCGAGGACGATCCCCCGGAAGCGCCAGGCGAGCGGGCGAGTCCGTTCGGCGCGGAGGGCCGCCCGGCCCACGAAGTTCGACGCGTCGAGCGACACGGTCCAGCCGAGGCCGAGTTCGTACGGAGACGACTTCTGGTCCTCGATGATCGCACGGTGGGCCGGGATGAAGTCGACGTCGACGAGGAGCAGGCCGGCCTCCAGGCGCGCCATGTCCAGGGCGAGCATGCCCGCCGGGGCGAGGCCGAACGGCTCACCCGCCGCCGCGAGCGCGTCCCACAGCGGTATCGCGTCCGCGGCGCCGACCCAGATCTCGTAGCCCAGGTCGCCGGTGTAGCCCGTGCGCGAGATTTCCGCGGCGATCCCGGCGATCCGCGCCGACATCACGCGGAAATAGCGGAGTCCCGCCACATCGCCGTCGGTGATCCGCTGGAGCAGATCGCGCGAACGGGGCCCCTGGAGGGCGAGCGCCGCCACCCGCTCCGTCTCCTCCGCGATGGTCACGTCGAGGCCGCGGCCGTTCTCGTGCAGCCACTTCAGCGTCGGTTCGGCGGAGGTGAGGCGGAAATCGGACCCGCCGAGCCGGTGCAGCGTGCCGTCGTCCCGCACCTTCCCCGCCGCGTCGCACCACGGCGTGTAGTACACCTGTCCCACGTCCTGCCGGTCCACATCCCGCGTGACGACCCGGTTCGCGAGCGCCGCCGCGCCCGGGCCCGAGAGCCGGTACTTGTAGAGCGGCGAGACGTCGATGAGCGCGCACGCCGAGCGGATGGCCTGGTACTCGTGCTCGTGCGTCGGCTCGTACGAACTCGCCGAGAGATGCCCGGCCCAGCGCCGCCAGTTGCCGGCCTGGCAGAGCGGGCCGGTTCGCTCGTGAAAGGGCGTTCCCCGGACGACGGAAGGCGCTGGCACGGTGGTGTTCCGCGGGTGGCCGGCTGCCGGATCCGCGCGCTAGCCCGGCAACCGCAGGGCGACGAGTTCCGCGGGCACGCCGCGTCCCGCCACGGCGGCGACGATGTACTGACGCCCGTCGTGCATGTACGTCATCGGAACGCCGGTCTGGTGCGACGGCAGTTCGATCTCGGCCAGGATCTCGCCCGTCTCCTTGTCGTGCGCGCGCAGGAGGCCGGTGAGGTCCGCCGACATCGTCCCCCCGCCCGTTCCCGCGAAGAGCAGCGTGCGCGTGGCGAGGAGTCCCGCCCGGCTGGGCCGCCCCGTGCGCGGGACGTCGACGCCTTCCAGCGCCGGGTGTTCCTCCACGAACGACGGCGTGTGGTCGTTCGCGACCTGCCACACCATTTGTCCCGTATTCATGTCGAGCGCCGAGATCCGTCCCCACGGCGGCTTCAGGATCGGCAGGCCCTGGGGGCCGCCGACGCCCCGGGGACGTCCGGCGATGTAGCGCATGTTCGACGATTCGGGATCGTTCACGAGGCCGATCACGCTGCCGCGCGTCGCGGACCCCACGAAGAGCCGCTGGGTCTCCGGGTCGTACGCCGCGCCCGGCCAGTTCGCCCCGCCGAGGCTGCCGGGGGTGATGAGGGTTCCCTGGTTGCCCCCCTCGACGATCACGGTCGGCGGCGTGAACAACTCGCCGAGCGTGAGGTTCTTCGCGATCTCGAGCGCCTCCGCCTTCAGTTCCGGCGTGAGGTCGATCAGATCCTCCTCGGTCGCGCCCTGCATGTCGAACGGCACGGGGAGCGCCGGGAAGGGCTGCGTGGGTGCGTACCATTCCCCCGGCACGTCGCCGGCGGGCACCGGCCGTTCCTCGATCGGCCACACGGGCTCGCCCGTCACCCGGTCGAAGACGTACGTGAAGGCCTGCTTCGTCACCTGCGCGACGGCCGGGATCTCCCGCCCATCCACCGTGATGTCCATCAGAACCGGCGCCGCCGGCGGATCGAAGTCCCAGATTCCGTGGTGCACGGTCTGGAAATACCACACGACTTCGCCCGTGCTCGCGTCCACGCACACGAGGCTCTGCGAGTAGAGGTTGTCGCCGGGGCGATGGCCTCCGTAGTAGTCGCCCGTCCCCGCCTCCACCGGCAGATAGACGTAGCCCAGGTCGAGGTCCGCCGTGAACGGCGTCCACACCGCGGCGTTCCCGGTGTAGTCCCAGGATCCGTCTTCCCACGTCTCGTGGCCGGGATCGCCCGGCTGGGGGATGGTGTGGAAGGTCCACAGTTGCTCGCCCGTCCGCGCGTCGAACCCTCGCACGTGACCCGGCGGCATCTCCTTGGTCGGCGGACGTCCCCCCTGCGGGAGCGCGGCCCCGACAACGATCACGTCTCCGACGACGACCGGGGGAGAACTCGAGCCGATGCGGTCGTTCACCAGGTCCAGTTCCCGCCCGAGTCCGAGCTTGAGGTCCACGATCCCGTCCTCGCCGAAGGCCGGGTCGGGGAGGCCGGATTTCGCGTCCAGCGAGACCATGTGGTAGGCGGGGGTGATGAGAAGCACCCTTTCCTCGGCGCCATCCGTCCAGTAACCGACGCCGCGCCCGGAGTTGCCGCGCGGCGCGTGCCGGCCGCGTTCGCCCTCGTCGAGCCGATACATCCAAAGCGTCTCGCCCGTCTCCGGGTCGATGGCCACCGCCGCCCGCCGGAATCCCGCGGTGGCATAGAGGACCCCGTTCGCGTACAGCGGGGTCACGCGGTAGTAGCCCTCGGGGGTCGGGCCGAAGTTGCGCGCCTGCCAGCGCCACGCGATATCGAGGTCACCGACGTTCGAGGCGTCGATCTGGTCGAGCGGCGCGTAGCGCGTGGACCCGGCGTCTCCGGCCCAGTAGCGCCATTCTCCGCCCATCGTACCGGTCTGCGCGACCAGCGCGGACGGTGCGGCACCGAGTCCAGCGCCGAGTGCCGCGCCGAGTGCCGCGCCGAGCATGATCAGGCTGCCCAGCCAGTTGGAACACCTGTGGCTTCCGTTCATACGTTCCACTCCGCGTGACTTGTGCGAAGCTCCAAGCGACCCCCGGGGCTTTCCCCGGCAACGCCCTACAGTCCGATGCGACGCTCCGGCGGGCAACACTTCGCCTTTCTCGAAGCCTCGGCCGAAAGCTCGCGAATTTCCGGCACGCGACACTAGATTTTGCGTCGTCGGAAGCGCGGGAGATCCATGAGACTTCGTGGCTTGGTGATACTGACAGCGGTGATCGCGCCGACCCTGTCTTGCAGCGGGGAGGCGACCGGGCCTCGGGGCAGTCTCTGCGATACGCGGCACGGGGTCGAGGTGTGCGTGGACCGGCCCGAGTACCGGTCCAACGGCGCCATCCTCGTCACCACGCGAAATGTGTCCGACCGTCCCATCTTCAAGGATGCGTGCGGTACGACCGTGCTTCCCGTGCCTGATTCCGAGGAGGACTTCAAGCCGCACTACAATGCGAGGCGTCACTGCGGCCCGGCGGTCACACGAACCGTGGTCATCGAGCGCATGGTGAGGCTCGAGCCCGGAGCGTCGACCCGGGAGACCCTGCGGTTGGGTTACTCTCCGCAGGGCTTCTTTCACGTGACCGTATGGCTTCTGACGCCGGACGGGGCGTTGGCTTTCGACACCCCGGCCACGAGCGGCGTCTTCGTCATTTTCCCGGGAGCCGACAACTGAACCACCAACCCCTGGACCTCCGGAGATCGAGGGTGTCACGCAGGCTTGCCGCGTCCATGTTCGCCGCCGCGCTCGCGCTTTCCTGCGCAGAGGACGCGACCGGACCGTCCACCTCGCTCTGTGCGACGCAGCACGGCCTCGAGGTCTGCGTGGACCGCCCCGAATACGAACCCACGCAGTCGATCACGGTCACCTCGCGGAACGTATCCGGCGCTCGAATCTTCAAGGACTCCTGCGCGATCAAACCCGTGGGCGTGACAAACCTCGAAGTGGAATTCGAGGAGTCGTACAACCCCACGCTGCACTGCGGCCGCGGAGCCACGCGCGCCGACATCGTCCAACACATGGTCGAACTCGAACCCGGAGACTCGACGCGGGAAACCTTGACGCTTCCGTTCTTCTCGTTCCAGGGGTGGTACCGCGTGAACGTGTGGCTTCTGGATGCGGAAGGGAACCTCGCGGTGGAGACTCCGGCGACCAGCGGGATCTTCCTCGTCTACCCGTCCGTGCGAGGATAGCCGGCATGCTTCGCCCCGACTCGTGGCTCGTTTTCCTGACCGCGCTCGCTGCGTCGGGGACTCCGGCGCCGTCGGCGGGCCAGGCGCCGGCCGCGGTGCGTGAATACCATGCGCCGCGGGCCGTCTCCCCGCCCGCGGTCGACGGATCGCTGGACGACGCGGTCTGGCGCGTCGCGCCGTGGACGGAGCCCTTCGTCGACATTCGCGGCCAGGGCTGGCGCGAGCCTCACCTCGCGACGCGCGCCAAAATCGCGTGGGATGAACGCTTTCTCTACGTGGGCGCCGAACTCGAAGAGCCGCACCTCTGGGCGACGCTGGCCGACCGCGACGCCATCCTCTACCGGGAACACGACTTCGAGGTCTTCCTCGACCCGGACGGCGACGGTCTCGCCTACTACGAACTCGAGATCAACGCCCTCGGGACCGAGTTCGACCTCTTCCTCGACAGGCCGTACCGCCGACAGGGAAGCGCGGACATCACCTGGGACATCGAGGGCCTGCTCACGGCGGTGCATCTGGAGGGCACGCTGAACGACCCCTCCGACGAAGACACCGGCTGGTCGCTCGAGATCGCGATTCCCTGGTCGGCGCTCCGCCCCCCCGGCGCAGCCGCCGACGCCGCGGTCGCGGCCCCCCGGCCCGGCGACGCGTGGCGGGTGAACTTCTCCCGCGTACAGTGGCCGCTCGTGGTCGTGGACGGACAGTACCGGAAGCGGCGCGAACCCGTGGACTGGAGCGACCATCCCGAAGACAACTGGGTGTGGTCGCCCCAGGGGGAGATCGACATGCACATACCCGAGAAGTGGGGCGTCGTGCGCTTCGTCGCCGACCGGGACCGGTCCCCGTGAGGCGCCGGGAGTTCGTTTGGGCCGCCGGCGGCGCGGCGGCGCTGGGGGCGGCCCTTCCTGCCTGCGCGTTCCCGCCAGATCCGGAAGCGTCGTTCACCCTGTGGACGTGGGTGCACGGAGATCGCGACCGCGACGCCGCCGCCTGGCGCGAACGGTTCGCCCGGCTGCGCGAGGCCGGCTTCCACGCGGTCCTCGTGGGTGGCGGCGATATCGACCTGGTTTCCGGAGCGGCCCACGCCGAGGGACTCGAGTATCACCGCTGGTTCTGGACGATGAATCGCAACGGCGACGCCTGGGTGCAGGAGAACCGCCCGGAGTGGTTCACCGTGAGCCGCAACCTGGAGAGTTCGCTCGATCACCCTCCCTACGTCGGCTACTACAAGTGGGTCTGCCCCTCGCGCGGCCCCGTGCGCGAATACCTGCGCGGCCGCATCGCGGACCTCGCCGCCCACCCGGCCGTGGACGGCGTCCACCTCGACTACGTGCGCCACTGCGACGTCATCCTGCCGCGCGCCCTCTGGGAGACCTATGACCTCGTACAGGACGTCGAGCACCCGGAGTTCGACTTCTGCTACTGCGACGTCTGCCGCGAACAGTTTCGCGCCCTGGACGGGCGGGATCCGCTGGAGATCTCCGACCCGCCCGCCGACGAGGCCTGGCGCCGCTTCCGGTGGGACTCCGTGACGGGCGCCGTGCGCCAACTCGCCGAGGCCGCTCGCGAGCACGGGAAGCCCATCACCGCCGCCGTCTTCCCGACCCCTTCCATCGCCCGCACGCTCGTCCGCCAGGACTGGGACCGGTGGCCCCTCGACCGCTTCTTCCCGATGCTCTACCAGAGCTTCTACCTCGAGGACATCCCCTGGATCGGCGAGGGCGTGCGCGAGGGCATCGCGGCCCTCGAGGCGGCGGCCTCAACGGCGGGCGCGCGCGACGCCCCGCCGCTGAATGCCGGACTCTACCTGCCCGCGCTCGATCCCGGCGCGCTGGCGGAGGCTGTCGCGACCGCGCGCGAGGCGGGCGCGGCCGGCGTATCGATGTTCGAGATGGACGGCCTCACGGACGAACACCTCGCCGCCCTCCGCGACGCCACGACCTAGCGGTCCGTGCAGGAGCCCCGCGTCGGGCTCTTGTCCCCCGGGGACGAGCCCACCAACATCGATGGACCGCGACGGGCTACCGCCAACCGCAGGAGTCTGCCATGTCTCGCCGCATCCTCGGACTCGGAATCCTCGCCGTTCTCGTTTCCGCCGCCCCCGCCTCCGGCCAGCGCCGCGCGATGACGATCGTGGATCTCATCGACATCCCCGGTCTCGCCGATCCCCGGATATCGCCCGACGGGTCGGAGGTGCTGTACGTGAGAACGGACACCGACTGGGAAGCCAACGGCACGCTGTCCCACATCTGGCGCGTTGCCATGGACGGCTCCGGCACGACGCGCATGACGAACGGCGAGGGCGGTGAATCGAGCCCGCGCTGGTCGCCCGACGGCTCGCGCATCGCCTTCGTCGCGAACCGGCACGATACGGAGCACAGCCAGGTGTTCGTGATGCCGACGCGCGGCGGCGAGGCTGGCGCCGTGAGCGAACACCCGACGCCCGTGGGTTCGATTTCGTGGTCCGGCGACGGCGCCTGGATCTACTTCATGGCGGTCGACGAGAAGTCCGAGGCCGAGCAGGCGCGTGAAGCGGTCAACGACAACGTGTTTCGCTATGAAGAGGACAAGCTCCCGACCGGACTGTGGCGGGTTTCGAGCGAGGGCGGGGCGGCGGAACGCGTGACGGAGGCCGGCCTGATGGTCCGGGGGTATTCGGTCTCGCGCGACGGCACGCTCCTCCTCGTGCAGTTGGCACCCACCGCCCTCTACGACGACCTGCTCAACTCCGAACTGTGGGTGATGGGCCCGGACGGGACGGGCGCCCGCCGGATCACCGACAATCACGTGGGCGAAGTCGGCGCAGCCCTTTCACCGGATAACGGCCACGCGCTCTTCGTCGCGAACACCAACGACGAACTGAGCGACTTCTACTTCAACCAGCGCCTGTTCGTCGTCCCGACCGATGGCGGCGACCCCGTCTCGGTGGTGCCCGGCGGAAGCTTCGACGTGAACGCCGCGGTGTGGTCGCGGGACGGCCGCTCGATCTACTTCCGCGCCAACACCGGCGTTCGCCAGCAGATCTACTCGGTGCCCGCCGATGCCTCGGATGCCGGGCGGGCCGACGCGGTCACCGAGGGAGACCACTCGGTCGGCGCCTGGGACTACCACCCGTCGTCCGGAACGCACCTCTATTCCGTAAGCAGTTCGACCAACGCGGGAGACCTGTGGGCGATGGCCGGATCCGGGCAGCCCCGGCAGGTCACGCACCTCTTCGACTACCTGGCCGAAGAGTTCTTTCTTCCGCGCATGGAGGCCGTGCAATACGCGGGCGACGACGGCGTCGAGGTGGAGGGTCTCATCTTCTATCCCATCGACTACCAGGAGGGCGAGCGCTATCCGCTCGTCGTGCAGACGCACGGAGGTCCGCCGTCCTCCGACAAGTTCCGCTTCGCGCGCTCCAGCAACTACGAGACCGTGCTCGCCGCCCGCGGCTGGTTCGTCTTCAAGCCCAACTATCGCGGGTCCACCGGGTACGGCGACGACTTCCTGCGCAACATGATCGGCAACTACTTCGACCAGGCCCACAAGGACGTGATGGCCGGAGTGGACTATCTCGTCGAGCGCGGACTCGTGGACGGCGACCGCATGGCGAAGATGGGCTGGAGCGCCGGCGGCCACATGACGAACAAGATCATCACGTACACGGACCGCTTCAAAGCCGCGTCCTCGGGCGCGGGGGCCGTGAACTGGATGTCGATGTACGCGCAATCCGACGTCCGCATCTACCGCACGCCGTGGTTCGGGGGCACGCCGTGGTCCGAGGACGCTCCGATCGAGCAGTACATGGCCGACTCGCCGCTCTTCGACCTCCACAAGGTCGTGACCCCGACCCTCGTGCTCGTCGGGGAGAACGACGAGCGCGTGCCGATGCCGCAGTCCGTCGAACTGTACCAGGGGCTGAGGCACAACGGCGTGCCGACGCACCTCTATGTGGCGCCCGAGCAGGGGCACGGCTGGGTCGAGCTGCAGCAGCGCCT
>JAPPBA010000095.1 GCA_026705295.1 Candidatus Palauibacter australiensis | reverse complement strand
CCACATGTTCGGCTTCGTGCTCGAGGAGGGACACGTGAACCACCTCGAGGGCGGGAAGCGGGCGAAGGGCGTGATGACGCCGTGCATCATGATGCGGGACGGGGACCTCTTCGCGGCGGTCGGTGCGCAGGGCGGCTACACGATCCCGCAGACGGTGGGCCAGGTCATCACGAAGCTCGCGGTGGCGGGCATGGACATGCAGCTCGCGATCGCTTCGCCGCGCATGTGCGTGAACCGGGGCGGGGGCCGGACGCCGATTCCGGAGGACTCCGTGACCTACCTCGAGGCGGGGTTCCCGCCCGGTGTCTACGAGGAACTGGTGGAGCGTGGCCACTACCTGGCGGAACCCGGCAATCTGGGCGGCGTGCAGGGCGTGCACCGGGACGCCGAGACGGGCGCCCTCGCCGGCGGGTCGGACCCGCGACGAGACGGTCACGCCATCGCCTGGTAGTCCTCTACGTCCTCACGGGGTCCGGGTCCATGACCACCTCGAAATCCTCCTCGAAGCCCACCCGGGTGGGGGAAGGGAGGTAGCCGGAGAGGTCGAGTTGGGCGCCTTCGAGTTCGCGGTCGAAGGCGGCCATGTCTCGTCGCGAGGCCTCTGCGGCGGTGTCGGAGGTTGCGTAGACGATCGGGCCGAGACGCTGGTCCTGGAGCTTCAGCCGGCGCCGCATGAACTCCGCCTCGACGAAGGTCGCACGTATCGCGGGGAAACGATACGTGAACCCTTCGCCCTCCGCCTCCACTTCCGCGTCGAACTCGGCCGCCAGGCGCTCCAGCTCCGCCAGGATCAGCTTCGGCGGCACCTGCCGGTCCTCGAGCGCGCGCGTCACGTGGCGGATCGCGTCGCCAGCCGCGACCCACCGGACGGTCCCGACGCTGCGGGCGTAGACAAGGCCCACGAGCAGGCGCCGCACGTTGCGTCGCATGCGCGCGCGGTTCTCTCCTCTAAGTGCCAGCGAGCGGACGATGGGGATCGCGAAGAAGAGGCTGCTGAAGGTGAACGGCACGACGCCGAGTCCGTAGAACATGACCGGATCGAACGAAGAGGGGAGCCCGAGCACGCTCGCCATCGCCAGGTTGAAGCCGTTCATTGCGCCGATGCCGACGTTGGCCCCGCCGCTGTTGCCCGTCAGCTTCTTCGGGAACTCCAGCCGCATCCATGCCGGCTTCGGCTCGCGCGCCCGGACCTTCCCGTGCGCGCTCCTCATCAGTTCGGGGAAGGCATACACGACCTCGCCCGCCTCCGACACCCGCGGGTCGCCACGGTAGGCGCCGGTGAGGCGTCCCATCTCTTCGACGGCGTCGTCGATCGGCAGGCCGGTGTGCTCGATCAGCTCCGACGACGTCAGGACGCCCTTCCGCGCCTGGATCAGCTGGACCACCGTGCGATCCTTCTGGAGCTGTGTCGGCCTGGGCTCCTCGGGGCCGAAGATGAAGGCGAAGACCTTCTTGTAGAAGGGCGGACGGGCGTCCTTCGGGAGCCGCCTGGCGTGGCGGTCGCCGTAGTAGAGGCCCCTCCGGTCCCACCCGCGTCCCCCGAGGAGCCAGTGGAGGATGAAGAAATCCCCCAGGCCGAAGCCCCTGCGCCCGCCGGAGCCGCGGCCGTCGCGGTTGGCGGTCAGCAGCGCGATCAGGAGCAGGACGAAGACGACGAAGTAGGCGACCAGCATGACCGCCGTCCAGATCTTGAAGGCGACCTTGAAGGCCGACCAGGCGACTCGGCGGAAGCGCGCCCGGAACGGTTCCGCGTCGCGCTCGATGAGCCCGGGATCGAACCGGTACAGGAGGTCGCCCGAATCGGAGACCTCGAGGTGGCCGCGGCGCGTCTCCAAGAGGGACCTGAGGGCGGCCTCGGCCTCGTGGTCCGGCAATCCGGTGGCGGAGACGACATCGCCCAGGGTGGCGCGTCCCTGAAGGCCGCGAAGGGCGGCGATGACTGTGCTGTCGGGGCGGCGGTGGGCAACTGTGACTGGATCGGGCACGCGTGATGACCTTTTCTCCGAGAGGAGGCTGCCGTCTACGATAGCCTATAGGCGCGAGTCCCGCGGCTATTGCGGCGTTCCTCTCGTCGTATGCCGGGTCTTGAGCGGCGAGTGACCCGCAGCCTAGGATCAAGATCTGCGATCCCCCTGCCCAGGAGCCGTCCCATGAAGCGCCGAGATTTCCTCGCCACCTCCGCCGCCGCCGCCGCCGGATCCAGCCTCATCGGATGTCGGCCTCCCGAAACTGCGGGCGCCGCCACCGCCGGGAGCGGACAATGGGGCCCGGCCGGCGACTCGAACGTCCCCGGCCTGCTCGGACCCGCGCACCGGGCCGTGTGGGGAGCACGGGGCGTGACGGCCGCCGCCGACTACTACGCCTCGCTCGCCGGTACCACGATCATGATGCAGGGCGGGAACGCGGTGGACGCGATCGTGGCCGCCTCCGCCATGCTGAACGTCTCCGAGCCCTACATGTCCGGGATCGGGGGCTTCGGCGGCTTCATGCTCATCTACCTGGCCGAGGAGAACCGCGTGGTCGGCCTCGACGCGCTCGGCAAGTCGCCGGCCGCCTCATCGCCCGAGACGATGACGCTCGACGATTTCGAGGCGGGCTACAAGGCGCCCATCGTGCCCGGCGCCTTCAAGGGCTGGGCTGCCGTCCTGGAGCGCTACGGGACGATGAGCCTGGGCGACGTCTTCGAGCCTGCCATCCGGCTCGCCGAGGACGGCTTCGTCGTGTCGCGCTTCGACGAGATCCACACGGGCGGCGCCGCGGCCGAGAAGCTGGGCCGGTTCCCCTCGACGACCCGCGTCATGTTCCCGAACGGCCGTCCGCCGCGCATGGGCGAGATCATCAGGCAGCCGGATCTCGCCGCCAGCATGCGACGCCTCGCCCGGGAAGGGGCGGACGACTTCTACAAGGGAGAGATCGGGGAGCGCGTCGTCTCCTTCCTCGCCGAGAACGGCGGTCACATGACGATGGGCGATCTGGAGTCGTACGACGTCACGTGGAAGGAGCCGATCACGACGACCTTCCAGGGACACGATCTGTACGCGATGCCGCCGGGGTCGTGCGGGATGTCGATGTTCCAGGCGCTCAACATCATGGATGGCTTCGATCTCGCGAACATGGACCTGTACGGTTCCGAGTTCGCGCACCTGTGGCTCGAAGCATACCGGCTCGCCCTCATCGACGACGACCGCTACAACACGGGAAAGGAAGACGTGGATATCCCCGTCGACATGATCATCTCGAAGGAATACGCGGACGAGCAGCGGGCGAAGATCGACCCCGCGCGCATCGCTTCCTTCTCGGGCGCCCCGCTCCCGTTCTTCGGGACGACGAGCCTCTCCTCGGCGGACCGCTGGGGGAACGCGGTCGCCTTCACGCAGTCTCTCGTGAGCGGATACGGGAGCGGCGTGATCGCGGGCGACACGGGGATATTCCTCAACAACGGCCACACCTTCGGCTTCGTGCTCGAGGAAGGGCACGTGAACCATCTGGAAGGCGGCCAGAAGGCGAAGGGCGTGATGACGCCGTGCGTCGTCCTGAAGGACGGCGATCTCGTCGCCGCCGTGGGCGCCGCGGGCGGATACACCATCCCGCAGACCGTGGGTCAGGTGATCACGAAGCTGACGGCGGGTGGAATGGACATACAGCTCGCGATCGCCTCTCCGCGCATGTGCCTCAACCGGGGCGGGGGCCGCACACCGATCCCGGAGGATTCGGTCACGTACCTGGAGGCGGGGTTCCCGCCCGAGGTGTACGACGAACTTGAGGATCGCGGCCACTACCTGGCCGAGCCCGGGAACCCCGGCGGTGTGCAGGGCGTGTACCGTGACGCCGAGACCGGCGCCCTGGCCGGCGGATCCGACCCGCGCCGGGACGGTCACGCCATCGCCTGGTGACGGTCACGCCGCAGGGGCGGCAAGGAAAGTCCGGCTCGCACCCCGGCCGCTGATGAACGCGGCGGCCGGGGTCTTGAGCGGGGGACAACTCGCGGTCTAGGATCAGGGTCCGCGAATCCCTCTGCCCAGGAGTCGAGCCATGAAGCGCCGAGACTTCCTCGCCACCTCCGCCGCGGCCGCCGCCGGATCCGGCCTGATCGCCTGCCGCGCCCCCGAGACAGCCGCCGCGCCCCCTGACGGGATCGGACAATGGGGCCCCGCCGGCGACTCGAACGTCCCCGGCCTGCTCGGCCCCGCGCACGGGACCGTGTGGGGCCGCCGCGGCGTGACGGCCGCCGCCGACTACTACGCCTCGCTCGCCGGCACGACGATCATGATGCAGGGCGGAAACGCGATCGACGCCATCGTGGCCGCCTCCGCCACGCTCAACGTCTCCGAGCCCTACATGTCCGGGCTCGGCGGGTTCGGCGGCTTCATGCTCATCTACCTGGCGGAAGAGAACCGGGTCGTCGGATTGGACGCGCTCGGCCGGGCGCCCGCGGCCTCCTCGGCGAGCACGATCACGCCGGACGATGTCGAGATGGGCTACCGCGCCCCCATCGTACCCGGCGCCTTCAAGGGCTGGGCCGCGGTGCTGGAGCGCTATGGAACGATGAGCCTCGGCGACGTGTTCGAGCCCGCCATCCAGCTCGCCGAGGACGGCTTCGTCATCTCGAAGTTCGATGCACTCCACACCGATGGGAGCGCGGACAAACTCGGGAGATTCCCTTCGAGCACCCGTATCATGTTCCCGAACGGCCGTCCGCCGCGGATGGGCGAGATCATCCGGCAGCCGGAACTCGCGGCGAGCATGCGCCGACTCGCGCGCGAAGGGGCCGACGACTTCTACAAGGGAGAGATCGGAGACCGCATCGTCGCCTTCCTCGCCGAGAACGGCGGCCACATGACGAAGGCCGACCTCGAGGGCTACGAGGTCGCGTGGAGGGAACCCATCACGACGACCTTCCAGGGGCACGACCTGTACGCCATGCCGCCGGGGTCGTGCGGGATGACGATGTTCCAGGCGCTCAACATCATGGACGGCTTCGACCTCGCGAACATGGACCTCTACAGCTCCGAGTTCGCCCACCTGTGGCTCGAGGCGAACCGGCTCGCCCTCATCGACGACGAACGGTACAACACGGGGAACGAAGACGCGGAAATCCCGGTCGACATGATCATCTCGAAGGAATATGCGGACGAACAGCGGGCAACGATCGATCCCGCCCGCATCGCCTCTTTCTCGGGCGCCCCGCTCCCGTTCTTCGGGACGACGAGCCTCTCTTCCGCCGACCGCTGGGGGAACGCCGTCGCCTTCACGCAGTCTCTCGTCGCCCTCTACGGGAGCGGCGTGATCGCGGGCGACACCGGGATCTTCCTCAACAACGGTCACATGTTCGGCTTCTCCCTCGAGGAAGGGCACGCCAACTACATCGCGGGAGGCCAGAAGGCGAAGGGCGTGATGACGCCGTGCGTCGTCATGAAGGACGGGAACCTCGTCGCCGCCGTCGGCGCCGCCGGCGGCTACACGATCCCGCAGACGGTGGGGCAGGTGATCACGAAGCTGACGGCCGGCGGGATGGACATGCAACTCGCGATCGCATCGCCCCGCATGTGCCTCAACCGGGGCGGCGGGCTCACGCCGATTCCGGAGGACTCCGTCACCTACCTGGAGGCGGGCTTTCCGCCCGACGTATACGGAGAGCTGGCGGACCGGGGGCACCATCTCGTCCAGCCCGGAAACCTCGGCGGCGTACAGGGCGTGTACCGGGATGCGGAGACGGGCGCGCTCGCCGGCGGATCGGATCCGCGCCGCGACGGGCACGCGATCGCCTGGTGAGCCGGGGACGGCCGGCGTCCCTGGCCGCGGGGCTGGCGGCGCTGGCCGGGCTCGCCTGCGGGGACGGCGCTTCGACCCCCGCCGACAGCGCGGAAGACGCCCCCGTGAGTGCGCTCACGCGCAACCAGGCGCTTCACGTCCCCATGCGCGATGGCGTCCGTATCGCCGTCGACGTGTGGCTGCCCGACGGCATCCAGCCCGGGGATCGGCTCCCGGCCATGATGCGGGCGACCCGCTACTGGCGCGCCCGGGGCGAAGTCGGCGTCCCCCTCGAGGAGACGTCTAACTTCGCCGAGGCGGAGCGCTGGAACCGGGCCGGGTACGCGCTCGTCCTCGTGGACGGGCGGGGAAGCGGGGCCTCGTTCGGGATCCGCCGCTTCGAGCTCGCCGAAGACGAGGTCACGGATTACGGGGAGGTCGCGGACTGGATCGCGGACCAGCCCTGGTCGAACGGGCGCGTGGGCGCCTACGGCGTCTCCTACGCCGGGAACACGGCCGAGATGCTCGCGGTCAACCGGAACCCCGCCGTGAAGGCGGTCGCGCCCCTTTTCAACGACTTCGACAACTTCGGCCACCTCATCTTCCCCGGCGGCGTGCTCACGGTCGGCTTCCTCGAGGACTGGTCGAACCGCACGCGAATGCAGGACCTGAACGACATCTGCGGCCTTTCCGACGCGATGGGGGCCGCGTGCGACGAGGTGCAGAGTCGGGTCACCGGCGTGAAACCGGTCGATGCCGACGTCGATGGATCGCTGCTCGCCGGCGCGGTTGCGGAGCACCAGGCCAATACCGTGCCCTTCGAGGCGGCGCTGGAGTACGAATTCCGAGACGACCCGTTCGGCCCCTACGGCGAGACGAACGTCGGGCACCGTCGCAGCCCGTCCGGCCACCTCCCGCAGATCGAGGCGTCCGGCGCGGCCATGTTCATCCGCGTCGGCTGGCAGGACGCCGGGACCGTGAACGGAACGCTCGGCCGCTACAACACGATCTCGAACCCACAGCAGGTGTTCGTCGGCCCGTGGGACCACGGGGCGCGCAACGACACGGACCCCTTCAAGGCGGACGACACGCCCGTCGCACCTGACGCCGACGCCCGGTTCGAGGAACTCGTCGCGTTCTTCGACGCGCACCTGAAGGAAGACGGGTCCGGGGAGACGCCAACCGAGATCCACTACTACACGCTTGGCGCCGATCGCTGGACGCGGACGGAGGTGTGGCCGCCGGAGGGCTTCGACGACGTGACGTGGTACTTCGGCGAGGGAGGCGCGCTGTCGATGGAAGCTCCGGCCTCGGAAGCTGGGGAGGACTCCTACACCGTCGATTTCAGCGCCACGACGGGGACCCGGAACCGCTGGTACACGAACGGCGGGGGCGGCGATGTCGTGTACGGCGACCGCCGCGCGGAGGATAAGAAGCTCCTGACCTATACCAGCGCGCCGCTACCGGCCGATACCGAAGTCACCGGCCACCCCGTCGTCACGCTGCACCTGGCGTCCACGGAGACGGACGGCGCCTTCATCGTCTACCTGGAAGACGTCGCTCCGGATGGCACCGTGCGGTACATCACCGAGGGGCAGCTCCGCGGCGTCATGCGCGCGGTCACGGACGCTCCGCCGCTGTACCGCAAGTACGGGCCGCACCGCAGCGAATCGCGCGCCGACGCCCTCCCGCTCGTCCCGGGGGAGGTCGCGGAACTGAGCTTCGACCTGTGGGCGACATCGGTGCTGTTCCGGGCGGGCCACCGCATCCGGATCGGCCTCGCCGGCGCGGACGCGGACACCTTCCTCCGCTATCCGCGAGACGGGAGCGTCCCGGAGTGGACGGTGCACCGCAACGCGATCCACGCGTCCCGCATTGTCCTGCCGATGAAGCCTGCTAACCCGAATCCGTGACCAGTTCGAGCGTCGTCGTCATTTCCATGGGGATGGCCATCCCACCGACCGCCATCTCGAGCTTCGTCAGGCTCTCCTGAAGGACGTACCGGCCCTTGCCCAGGTCCACGATCATCGACCCGCTCAGTTCTCCGCTGATGCTCCCCGGCATCCCGCCCATGTCGATACTGGACTCCACGGGGCCGGAGAACGTGATCGTCGCCTGACCGTCCTCCAGGCTCGAGAGCGTGTACGTGATTTCCACGTCCGTGGTTTGCGCGGGTCCGCCCACCGCCATGGAGACCGGTACGGTCTCCGTCCAGGCATCCCCCGCGGCGACCTCGGCCTCGGGTAGCCAGAAGAAGTCCGTGTCCTCGAACAGCGGCTCCCCGGCCTCCCGGGCCTCGGAGTCCGTGGTTTCGTCGGCGACGACGTTCAGCAGCCGTCCGCGCGGATCCATTTCGATTGTAAAGGCGCTCCCGGAGAGGTCCACCGGATTGACCCCCGGGATAACCGAGGTCATCGAGGACGAGTCGATCACGGCGCCGGCCCGGATGCCCTCCTCCGTCGCGCTCAGGACCGTCTGCGTCAGACGGGCGTGGAGAGTAATGGCGGGTCCGGGAGGCATCATGGGGTTCTCCATGGTCATTTCCATGGAGAAGACATACCGACTCTCCTGACCATCGGGCGGGGCGAGTCGAAGGAGCGTCTGCCCGCTCACGGGGAGAGCGAACGCGACGGCGATCAGGGCGGCGCTGCCGACACCGCGCAGAACTGGTTTCATGGGTCCTCCACTGAGGGTCTCAGGACTTCGGGAGCCGGTTCGCGTCAGCGATCCGGCATCAGTTCGAGTGTCGTCGTCGTATTCACCGTCGTCGACATCCCGGCCACGCTCATTTCCATGTCCTGCCGGCTCGTCTGGCTGACATACCGGCCCTCGACCAGGTCGACGACCATCGTTCCGGACAGGGTCCCCGAGCCGTTCATCGCCATGCCCTGGACATCCATGTCCATGTCCATCGGCCCCTCGAACGAAAGTGTGGCGAGTCCGTCGGCGAGACCCACGAACGTGTAGGTGAATTCCATGTCCAGCGACATCGTTCCGCCGGTCCCCATGGGCATCTCGATCGGCGTCTCGACCATCCAGGCATCCCCGGGGCTGACCTCCCCTTCAGGCAGCACGGAATGGCCGGCTCCCTGCAGCATGCTCTCGACGCTCACCCCGGCATCTTCCGGTACGCCCTCGCTCTCCACGACTTGCAGGACACTGCCGCGCGGGTCCATGTCGACGGTGAAGGACAGCCCGGAGAGGTCGGGCAGCATGTCGTCCATCCCCGGCATCGGCATCCCGAACGTGGTGCTGGCCGAATCGACCGCCCCGCGCACTCGAATGACCTCATCGTCCACACTCAGGACCGTCTGAATCTGTTGCCAGGCCATGGTTATGAGCGGATCCCCGGTCGAAGGCATCATGGGACTCTCCACGCTCGTTTCCATGGAGTAAGCGTAGCGGGAAACCTGACCCTCGGGCGGCGCCATCCGCAGCAGGAGCGGAGCTTCGAGCGGGATGGTTCGGATGGCGGGGGACGGGCCGCACGAGGTGAGGGCGGCGGCGAAGATGAACGTCGTGGCGGCGGCGAAGCTGCGCCATCGTGAATGCATGTGGTCCTCCTGACGGGATGGAGACAGGGACTCGGGAGTTCGCGCGTTCGAAGGCGCGATTCCCGCCCCGGCTCGGCTGTTCGTCCTCGGCCGCCACGGTGCCCGCAACATGGGCGATCCGATCGGAGTGTGCCACCGGCGCCGGGGACGATTTACCCTCCGCTACCCCCGAGTTGAGACGGAATTCATGGCCGCGGGGATACATGACGCATGGCTCCGAAGATCCTCGAACTCCCGGCGAGCGAACGTCCGCGGGAGCGGCTCCGCCGCTTCAGCCCCGACGCGCTCTCGACGACGGAACTGCTCGCGGTCGTGCTCGGCGCGGGCGCGACGGGGCGTTCCGCGGTGGACGTCGCCGGGCGTCTGCTGGCGGACTTCGGCGGCTCGCTGCGGGAGATGGGGCGCGCGGAGCCAGCCGAACTGGAGCGGACCGGGGGGGTCGGCCCCGCCCGCTCGGCCGCCGTGACCGCGGCGCTCGCGCTCGGGCGGCGGCAAGCCGCCGAACCCGCCCGAGCCAGCGCCCGCATCCGCAGCCCGGCGGACGTGTTCGGACGCCTCGGCCCCCTGTTGCGGGATCGCCGCCAGGAAGAATTCTGGGTCATCTACCTGGATACGCAGAGCCAGGTGCTGCTCGAGCGGCGACTCACGGTGGGGCTCCTGAACAGCTCGCTCGTCCACCCGCGGGAAGTGTTCGCACCGGCGATCGCCACGGCCTCGGCCTCGGTCATCCTCGCCCACAACCACCCGAGCGGCGAACCCGAGCCGTCGCCCGAAGACATCGCCGTGACCTGCCAACTCGTCGAGAGCGGCCGGCTGCTTGGCATCCCCGTCCGCGACCACATCATCCTCGGCGACCGGGCCTACGTGAGCCTTCGCGAACGCGGCGTCTGCTGAGATATCCCGCCACGCCCCACACCGGGTTCCCGGCCCGGCCCGCGCCGAACTCGCGCGCTACTGCTACCTTTACGGGTTGCCCAGGCCGTTTGATGGCGGCTGCGGGTGCGGTGTGGCGCCACACCCGGGCGGTGACGTCTCAGGGACGGAGCGCGAAGCGTGGAGAGCAGCCTCAAGCGGGAAGTCGACCGGGCCGCGCCGGGAGCGGGCCCGAGTTCGCTGCTGCCCAGGGACTTCATCAAGGCGATCGAGGGCTACGAGGCCCGCCTCGACCTCGACCTGCTCGCCCTTGCCTTCCAGTACAGCCTGGAAAAACACGAGGGTCAGAAGCGTCGCTCGGGCGAGGACTACATCCGCCACTGCGTGGAGGTTGCCAAGATCCTCATCGAGATCCGCCTCGACACGGTGAGCATCGCCGCGTCGCTCCTCCATGATGTGGTGGAGGACACGGACACGACCGTGGATGAGATCCGGACGGAGTTCGGGGAGGAAATCGCCCTCATCGTGGACGGCCTCACGAAGATCTCGCTGTTCGCGTTCGGCTCCATGGCGGAGCGCCAGGTCGAGACCTACCGCAAGCTCCTCCTCTCCATGGCCCGCGACGCGCGCGTGATCATGGTCAAGCTCGCGGACCGTCTCCACAACATGCGGACGTTGGAGCATATGCCGGCGGGCGCGCGGCAGCGGATTGCGCTTGAGACCCGGGAGATCTACGCGCCGCTCGCACACCGTCTCGGGGTCGCGCGCCTGAAATGGGAACTCGAAGATCTCGCCTTCAAGTTTCTGGAGCCCGAGGGGTACAGGAAGCTCGTGAAGGAGGTCAACGCCACGCGGCGTGAACGCGAGGGACTCATCCGACGCATGGAGGAACCGCTCCGGGCCGAACTGGACGGCGCCGGGGTCGTGTGCGAAGTCACGGGGCGTCCAAAGCACCTCTGGTCGATCTACGGCAAGATGATCAAGCGCGACAAGCCGTACGAAGAGGTCTACGACACGCTGGCGATGCGGCTCATCGTGGATTCGGTGCGCGACTGCTACCACGCGCTCGGCATCGTGCACAACAAGTGGACGCCGCTGACGGAGCGCTTCCACGACTTCATCGCCACGCCGAAGTCGAACATGTACCAGAGCCTGCACACGACGATCTTCGGCCCTGGCGGGGCGCTGTACGAGATCCAGATCCGCACGCACGAAATGCACCGCACCGCGGAGTACGGGATCGCGGCGCACTGGCGCTACAAGGAGGGCCGGTCCGGAGATGAGGTCGACGACGAACTCGCGTGGTTCCGGCAGGTACTCGAGTGGCAGCAGGAGACGCGCGAGCCGGAGGAGTTCATGGAGTTCCTCCGCATCGATCTTTTCCAGGATGAGATCTTCGTCTTCACCCCGGCGGGAGACGTCAAGCAGCTCCCGAAGGGGGCCACGCCCATCGACTTCGCCTTCGCGGTTCACACCGAGGTCGGGCTTCGCTGCCAGGGCGCGAAGGTGAACGAACGGATCGCCCCGCTCAGCCGTCCGCTTCGGAACGGGGACACCGTGCACATCCTCACCTCCGATTCGCAGACGCCGAGCCGGGATTGGCTGGGCTTCGTAAGGAGCAGCAAGGCCCGTCACGAGATCCGGCAATGGATCCGCGATGAGGAACAGGAGTCCGCCGTCCAACTGGGGAAGGACATCATTCAGCGGGAGTGGAGACGCCGCCGACGCGGGAAGGTGGATGAGGCGGCCCTCAGATCTGCATGCGAGACCTTGGGGTACGATGGGCCCGATGCGCTCCATGCGGCCACGGGCCGCGGGGATGTGGGGCTCACGCGCGTGATTCGTGCCATCCTCCCGGAGGTCATCCCCGAAGTGCCCCAGAAGAGTCCGAGTCCGCTTCACAAGCTCGTGGACAAGGTCTGGGGCGGCGGCGGCCAGGGGATTCGGATCCAGGGGATGGAGAACCTGATGGTCCGGTACTCCCAGTGCTGTCAGCCGGTACCCGGGGACAGGGTCATCGGCTATATCACACGCGGCCGCGGAGTTTCCATCCACAGGCAGGACTGTCCGAACGTCCTGAATCTGTCCAACGCTCCCGAGCGCCGGGTGGAAATCGAGTGGCAGGCGCACGGCGAACGCCGCTTCCTCGTCCGCATCGTCATGGAGGGGACGGATCGCCACGGTCTGTTCGCGGATATCGCCCGCGCGGTCAGCGACACGGGCACGAACATTCAGTCGGCCGACATCAAGGGGGTCGAGGGAGGGATGCGCGGGCAGTTCGTCGTGGAAGTCGAGAACCTGACGCATCTGCAGAAGGTCATGCGACAGGTTCAGGGCGTGAAGGGCGTGATCTCCGTCGAGCGGAAGGAGTCCTTCGGGGAGAGCGGCCTCACCATCGAGTGACCCGCCGATTCGAGACCATGCCCCGCTTCGACCTCCAGCTTCCATTCGAGCCCATGGGCGACCAGCCCACCGCGATCCGCGAGTTGGCCGAGGGCGTCCGCCGCGGCGACAAGTGGCAGACACTGCTCGGCGTTACCGGCAGCGGGAAGACCGTGACGCTGGCGGCGATGATCGCGGAAGTCAATCGGCCGACGCTGGTCATGAGCCACAACAAGACGCTCGCCGCCCAGTTGTACGGAGAACTGCGGCAGTTCTTTCCCCGCAATGCCGTCGAGTATTTCATTTCCTACTACGACTACTACCAGCCCGAGGCCTATGTCCCCGCCACGGATACTTTCATAGAGAAAGATGCGTCGATCAATGAGGACATAGACCGACTGCGGCTTCGCGCCACCTCCGCCCTCATGGAACGGCGAGACGTGATCGTCGTCGCCTCCGTGTCCGCGATCTACGGGCTCGGCGATCCGGTCGGCTACCGGGAACTCATGCTCACGCTGCGCGAAGGGCAGGAGATATCCCGCCGGGAGATCCTCTCCGGACTCGTGCAGATCCAGTACTCGCGGAACGACCTCGATTTCGTGCGCGGCACGTTCCGGGTGCGGGGCGATGTGATCGAGATCCTGCCCGCGTACGAGGAGCAGGGGGTCCGGGTCGAGATGTGGGGCGACGCGATCGAACGCATCTCGAAAATCGATCCGATGACCGGCGTGACCATCACCCGCCTGCCCGAGACATCGATCTTTCCCGCCACGCACTACGCAACGCTCGGCCACCGGCTGGAGGAGGCCCGACACGCGATCTACGTGGAGCTGGAAGAACGGCTGATGCACCTGAGGCAGGAAGGCCGGCTCCTCGAAGCACAGCGCCTCGAACAGCGCACGCGGTTCGATCTCGAGATGCTGACCGAAGTGGGGTTCTGTCCGGGGATCGAGAACTACAGCCGACACCTGGACGGACGGGCGCCCGGCAGCCGTCCCTACTGTCTCCTGGACTATTTTCCGGATGACTATGTCGTGGTCGTCGATGAGTCCCATGTGTCGATCCCGCAGATCGGTGGCATGTACGAGGGGGACCGCAGTCGAAAGACGACGCTGGTCGAGTTCGGTTTCCGGCTCCCGTCCGCGCTGGACAACCGGCCGCTGTCGTTCCGGGAATGGGAAGATCTCGTGCCGCGCGCCATCTTCGTGAGCGCGACGCCGGGCGAGTACGAGTTGCGGAAGAGCGAGGGCGTGGTCGTCGAACAGTTGATTCGGCCGACCGGATTGCTGGATCCGGAAGTGGAGGTACGGCCGGTGCGCGGGCAGGTAGACGACCTGCTCGGCGAGATTCGCGGGCGGACGGAACGGCGCGAGCGCGTGCTCGTGACGACGCTCACGAAGCGGATGGCGGAAGATCTGTCCGAGTTCCTCGCGGTGCGGGGTGTGAGGGTGCGCTACATGCACTCGGACATCGCGGCGATCGACCGCGTGAAGATCCTCCGCGACCTGCGGCTGGGGACGTTCGACGTCCTCGTCGGGATCAATCTGCTGCGCGAGGGCCTCGACCTGCCGGAGGTGTCTCTGGTCGCAATCCTCGACGCGGACAAGGAGGGCTTCCTCCGTTCGGACCGGTCGCTCGTGCAGACGATCGGGCGCGCGGCCCGGAACCTCGCCGGGAAGGCGATTCTGTACGCGGACAAGGTGACGGATTCGATGCGGCGCGCGATGGATGAGACGGCGCGGCGACGGGAGGTGCAGGCCGAATACAACCGGGAGCACGGGATCGAGCCGCGGTCGATCGTGAAGTCGGTGAGGGAGATCCGGTTCTCGACCGCCGTGGCCGATGCGCGGGAGGCGCAGCCGGCCGTGCACGAGCGGGAAGGCCCTTACGAGGAACTGTCGCCGGAGGCCCTGGCCGAGGCGATCGAGAAGGACATGCGCGCCGCGGCGGCCGCGCTCGACTTCGAGACGGCGGCCCGGCTGCGGGACGAACTGTTCGAGATCCGTGCGCGGATCGGCGACGGGAAGGAAACGCGACCGCCGGGGTTGCCGATCTCCGCCGGGGATCCGGCATGAGCAGCACCGTGCTGGACGAGGCGGGGCTCGAGCGGTGGGGGCGGGAGGTCGGCGCGACCGCGGATCGCGAGGAGGTCTTCGTCGCGCTCACCGGACCGCTCGGCGCAGGAAAGACGCGGTTCACGCAGGCGGCGTGCGCCGGAGCGGGCGTGGACGAAGCGGTGACGAGCCCGACCTACACGCTCGTCCACTGGTATGCCGGCGACCGGGGTCCGGTCGGGCACGCCGACCTGTACCGTCTCCGCGATCCGTCCGAACTCCTCGCCCTCGGGTGGGAGGAACTCGAAGCCCACGCGGGGGCGGTCTTCGTCGAGTGGGCGGAGCGGGCCGGAGAGGAGCTCCCGATGGACCGCTGGGAAGTTCGGCTCGAGTTCATCCGCGGGGCCGAGACGGCTGACGGGGCCGCCGGGTGCGCCATGGGTGCGTTGCGACGAGTGACCGCGCGCCGGCTGGGCCGCGTCCCGCCGATTCCGGATCCGGGCCCGTACGCCGGAGGGGCGGAGTCGTCCGCGTGCTGAGCCTGGCGCTGGAGACGAGTACGGGACTCGGCGGCATCGCGGTGGGCCGCGGAGACACCCTGATTTCCGAGTGTGCGCTGGCCGTCCGCGCGACGCACTCGGAGACCGTGCTCGACGAGGTGGAGCGCATGCTCGCGCGCGCCCGGATCGGCGTTGACGACGTTCAGCGTGTGATCGTGGGAGCGGGGCCCGGCTCCTTCACCGGCGTGCGGATCGCGGCTTCGCTGGCAAAAGGCTGGTGCCACGCGAGGGGTGTGCCGCTTTTTGCGTATTCTAGTCTTCGCGCCGTCGCCGCCTCCGCGGGGCGTGAACGCGTCTGCGCGCTGTTCGACGCCCGGCGGGGCGAAGTGTACGGAGCCGCCTTCGACCGGGGACCGCTGGAGGCTCCCGTCCGCGGGCCGGCGGCGTGCGACATCGACCGGTGGGTCGCGGGGCTGGAGGACTGCGGGTCCTGGTCCTTTGCGGGGGAAGGCGCGATCCGGCACCGGGCCACGATCGAGGCTCGCGGCGGAAGGGTGCTCCCGCCGTTTCTCGGCGTACCGCGCGCCGGCGCGCTCCTGTGGCTGGCGGAGAGGCTTCCGGCCGGCCGCGTCGTGGACATCGACGCGTGGGAACCCCGGTACGTGCGGAGTTCCGGGGCCGAACGCCAGGGCGGGCGCCGTGGCGGATCCGGGTAAGCCGACGCTCAGGATCCGGCCGCTGGTCGAGTCGGATCTCGGGCAGGTCACGGCGATCGAGGAGGCTTGTTTCGCCACTCCCTGGTCGGAGCGGACGTTCAGGAACCTGCTAAGGCGCCCCGACGCGGTGCTCCTCTCCGCCGTGTACGAAGAGCGGCGCGTGGCGGGGTACGCTGCCGTGTGGTTCGTCGGGCGCGAGGCGGAACTGGGGGACCTCGCCGTGGCCCCGAACGACCGCCGGCGCGGGATCGGCGGCGAACTGGTGGACGCGGTCTTCAAGGAAGCGCGGATCCGGGGTGTCATCCGGATCTTCCTGGAGGTGCGGGAAGGGAACCGAAGCGCACAGGAGCTCTACCGAAGCCGTGGATTCGAGATCGTCGGCCGGCGTCGCGGGTATTATGCGGGCCCGAAGGAAGACGCTCTCGTCATGCGGCGGTTGCTGGTCCGTTGATCGTTTTCTGTTACCTTGATCCTCTTCATCATCACCACCACCATGGACCTTCGAGTCGATCATCGGGGAGGCGGGAATGGCGCGCAGTCTGAACAAGGCGACACTCATCGGAAACCTGGGCGCGGACCCGGAAGTGCGGTCGACGAACACGGGTACGCGGGTGGCGACGCTTTCCGTCGCGACCAGCCGCCGGTGGACGACTCGTGCCGGTGACCAACAGGAAAAGACGGAGTGGCATCGAGTGGTCTGCTGGGACCGCCTCGCCGAGATTTGCGAGCGATACCTGCGCAAGGGCGACCGCGTCTACGTGGAAGGCCGGATCGAGTACCGGCAGTGGGAGGGGCAGGACGGCCAGACGCGGTATACGACGGAGATACGGGCGCTTGAGATGATCATGCTCGGGAGCAGCGGCGGCGGTGGAGAGAGCTATTCGACGACGGAACCCCGGCAGGAGCGTTCGGATTTCTCGGAGTTCTCCAACCGGTCCGTCGCGGGTGAGGACGATCTCCCCTTCTGAGGCGGCCGGCGTCGCGATCGCCGGATCTCGCCACGGCATGGAGTCCCCCCTGCCGGAGAGGATGCCGCATGCTCCCGCCGACGCGCTCGTCGCCGTCGGACTCAGCCACCGGACGGCTCCCATCGACATCCGGGAACGCTTCGCGCTGGGAGATCACCGACGGGCGGAGTGGGTCGACAATCTGACGGCCAGATCGGCGGTTTCCGAGTGCGTCGTGCTCTCCACCTGCAACCGGACGGAATGCTACCTGGCGGGGAGCGACGCGGAGGCGCTCGACCGCCTGGCGCGCGACGCGCTGTGCGCGGTCTCGGGCCTGGGGACCGCCGGAGACTCGTACCTGGCCACGCTCAGGGGAACGGGCGCCGTCCGCCACCTGTTCCGTGTCACCAGCGGCCTGGAGTCGCTCATCGTCGGCGAACCGCAGATTCAGGGCCAGGTCCGGGGAGCCTATCGGGATGGACGTCCCACTGTGGGGCCGGTACTGCATCGCCTGTTCCAGTCGGCCCTCCAGGTCGGCGGGCGCGTGCGGGCCGACACGTCGATCGCGAGCGGCGTAACTTCGATCCCCGGCGCGGCGGTCGGTCTCGCCCGGAAGGTCTTCGGCTCGCTCGACGACCGTTGCGTGCTCGTACTCGGGACCGGCGAGATGGGAAGACTCACGGTGCAGTGCCTGAAGCGGGAAGGGGCAGGGCGCGTGTTCCTCGCGAGCCGCAACCCGGACCGCGCCGAGCGCGTGAGCCGGCCCCTTGAGGCGCTCCCGATGCGAAGGAGCGCCGCGCTCGATGCGCTGGATCGGGTGGATCTCGTCATCGCCTGCACGGAGTCGGAGGCGGCCTTCCTTCGGGCGGCGCACGTCGGCGGCCCCCGAACCGGGGCGGCGCCGCTCGTGATTCTCGACATCGCCGTGCCCCGCAACGTCGATCCGCGTGTGGCCGAGATCTCCCATGTGTTCCTGCACAACATCGACGATCTGCGGCAAGTCGTGGATCGAGCCCGGGCGGCGCGCGAGCACGAGCGCGCGCGCGCGGAGGCGATCATCGAGCGGCACGTCGCGAGGTACCGGGTCTGGCGTCGCAGTCGTCGCGCCGATCCGGCCGTTCGGGCGCTGAGGCACACCGCTCGCCAGCTGGTCGTCGATGCTCTCGCAAACCACACCCCGGTTCCCGACGACGAAGACGAAGCCCGGCGGCTGGCGAGTCAAGCCGCGCTCAACAAGGTGCTGCACGGGCCGACACGCGCCATCCGGTGGCTCGCCGAACGATCCGACGGCCGGGAGTGTCTTCGTCGGATGGAACCATGGTTGGCAGGCCGCCGGGGCCCGCCGGCCGGGGACGTGGGGAGGGGGCGGATGAGTTCGGACAGGCTGCAGGGGAGGCGCACGTGATTGCAGGCGCCGGGATCGGGGTCGGAGGGGGCTTGGGGGTCGTGCAGGATCTTTCCGCCCGCGTGATCGATTCCCCCATCGACATGATCCTGGGCGCGACTCTGCCCACGAAGATCATCCTCACCGTGCTCGCCGCCTTCTCGCTCGTGTCATGGGTTCTCATCATTTGGAAGTTCCGCGAGTTGCGCGCCGTGAACGCGCGGGCGGATGACTTCGTGTTCGCGATGGCCGGGGCCAACGGCCTCGTGGACCTCAACGACGCGCTCGCGGAACTCGACGATTCCGCCTTCAGACGGGTGTTTCGGGAGGGGATCGCCTTCTTCTCCGAGCTGCGCCCGGGCGCGCTCGACGCCACGCACGTGGGAGACGGGTTGAGCCCCACGCAGCTCGAAGCGCTGTGGCTGGTGCTCGAGAAGAGTCTCTCGGAGGAGAAGGATGAACTCGCGCACGGGCTGCCCTGGCTCGCGATCATCGGCTCCGTGAGTCCTCTCCTCGGCCTCATGGGGACCGTCGTGGGCGTGATGAACTCGTTCATCGGGATCACATCGCAGGGGTCCGCCAACATCGCGGCGGTCGCGCCGGGTATCGCGGAAGCGCTCACGACCACGGTCGCGGGGCTTGCGGTCGCGATTCCCGCCGTCATCGCGTACAACCACTATGCCTCCCGCCTGCGTCTCTTCGTGGGAGAACTGGAAGGATTCGCGAGCGAATTCGTGGGGACGCTCGCGCGCGAGGGGCGCCTGTGAGCCGGGACTCCGGCGGCCGGAAGATGAGGAACGCGGGATGAAAAGGCGCTTTACACAGCAGGCCGACGGGATCGGCGTCGTGGCGGAGATCAACGTCACGAGCCTCGTCGATGTCGCGTTCACCCTCCTCATCATCTTCATGATCACGGCGCCCATTCTCCAGGGCGGCATCGAGATTGATCTGCCGGAGGGCGTCTCCGCGCCTCTCAGCGCCGCCGATGCGCTCGTGGTCTCGATCGACGCCGATGGGCAGATCTACCTCGATGACGTGCCGGTGACGTTCGAGGAGTTCGACGCTTCGCTCGGGCTGGCCCTCGACCGCTTCGAGTCGGACCAGGTGTACCTGAAGGCGGATGGCGACCTCGCCCTGCGGGAGGCGACGCGGGTCATGGGTCCGATTCAGGACGCCGGCGGCGTGCTGAACATCGTCACCGATCCGGACCCGAGGCGTCGCCGTCCATGAGGCTGTACGGAGGGGCGGAAGCCGGGGGCGGTCGGGGACGCTGGCGCGCATGGCGGCGCGGAGGGCCGCAGCGCCACGGGCGTCCTCCCAGGCGGGCCGTGTACGGCTCGCTGGGCGTCCACGGAGGCCTCCTGGTCCTCGCGGTGTTCGGCGACGCCGTGATCCGCCCGGCTGAACTGCCCACGACGTACCGGGTGAACCTCGTCGCGTTCGCCCCGGACGATGCGCCGATCCGCGTCGATCCCTCGCCGCCCGAGGTCGCGGAAGAGGAGAACCGGCCGCCTCCGCCCGAGCCGACGCCCGACCCGGTGCCGCAGGTGGAGACGCCCACCGTGGAGGCCGAGGTTCAGATCGAGCGCGAGGCGGAACCGGAACCCGCGCGGACCGAGGAAGTCGGCGAGGAGGTGCGCACGATCCGGATCGCCGGCGAGATCTCGGCCTGGCCCGAGTACGAGGAGAACATCATCCGCCAGATCCAGCGCCGCTGGCGGCCCCCCGTCGGGGCGCGCGAGCTTCGGGCCGAGATCTACTTCATCATCCACCGGGACGGACGGGTGACGGGCTTCGAGTGGGTGGCCAGATCCGGGAGCCTGGTCTTCGATGTCCAAGCGATGGGAGCCGTGGAATCGGCGGGCCGCGACCGGGCCTTCGGCCCGCTTCCCGACGACTTCCCGGCCGACGCGCTCGCCGTCTCGTTCTTCTTCGACCCGAGCGCACGCTGAATGGACAGATCGGGAGTATTCCGGGGACGCCGGGCCGCGGGGCGGGGACGCCGCGTCACGGTTGCGGGGCTGGCGCTGGCCGCGTCGGCGACGTCATCGCCGCTGAGCGGCCAGGAGGGCGGCGCGGTCCGCCTGGGCCTCACCTACGAGGCCCGCTACGTGCCGGGCATGGTCGTCGCGCCCGTCTCCGCGAGCGCCGGATTCGAGGAGCTGGGCCAGGCGGTCGGCGAGATCCTCCGCACGGACCTCGACTATTCCGACCGGTTCGAGATTCTCGCGGTTCCCGACACGCTCACCCTGAGCGGCCCCCCGAACTACGCGCTCTGGAACCAGCTGGGAGCCGTGTGGCTCCTCACCGCGGACATCTCCGTCGCGCCGGGGACGCAGACCCCGCTCCTCAGGGTCAGCCTGCACGACCTCGTGCACGGGAACCTCGAGAACGTCCAGGCCTTCAGTCTGCCCTCCACGGATGCGGCCGATTTCCGAATGTCGGTCCACCGGGTCTCGGACCGGATCGTCTTCTGGGCGACGGGAGGCCAGCGCGGCATCGCCGCGACCCGGATCGCCCTGCGCCGGAGAGATGGGGACGGGACGTCCTACCTGTTGCTCATCGACAGCGATGGCCGGAACCCCCAGCGGATCGAACCCGGAGGGCGCAACGTCTATTCGCCCGCCTTTTCGCCGGACGCCAGCCGCATCGCGTATACGATCCAGGACGAGACGGGGTACTTCTCGCTCGTGGAGTTGAATCTCATCACTGGCAGCCGCCGAACGGTGAAGTCCGGGAGACTCATCCAGACGCCGAGCTGGACGCCGGACGGACGTCTGGCGTACGCGGAAGGCGTCGGCGGAACGACGCGCGTCGTGGTCGAGGGCGACGGGCCGCTGACCGAAGGCCGGGCGCAGTCGCTGAATCCCAGCTTTTCGCCGGATGGGACGTCGTTCGCGTACGAGGCCGATCCGGCCAACGAGCAGCAGGTGTACGTCCGCGCCGTTTCGGGTGGCCCGGCCCGCCGTATCAGCATCTACCACCCGCGGGAGGACACCAACGCGGCGGGCCCGGACTGGTCGCCCACCGGCGACCGGATCGCATATTCCGCCCTGAGCGACCGCCGCTGGCAGATCTTCACGGTGAACCCGGACGGCACCGACCGGCGCATGCTGACTCGGCGCGGCGAGAGCGAGGATCCCAGTTGGGCCCCCGATGGCCGTCATCTCGTCTTTTCGTCGATCGACTCGCAGGGCTCGACCGTCTGGATCCTCGATGTCTTCACCGGGAAGTCCCGGCCCCTGACATCGGGACGGCTCGACGGTCTCCCGGACTGGTCGCCTCCCATCCCACCGGGCTCATGACCGGAATCGTCTCGCGGGTTGCGACTTGACGGGTCTTTGATAGGTTACGAATCCGTGTTGAAACCGGGATCGGGTCAGCGTTTTCAGCGCCGACGTTCACCCTGTCCTCGCCGAATTTTCGTCCCGCAACTGGTAAACAAGGAGACCTCGATGCGGCTGAGCCACCGATTCTCTCCCATTCTTCTCGTTGCGCTACTGGCGACGGCGTGTAGCGGCAACCCGGAGCCGGAGCCGGTCCCCCCCCCGCCCCCGCCCCCCCCGCCCCCGGTCGTGGATGACAGCGCGGACCGCGAGGCGGCCGCGGCCCGTCTCTGCGACCAGGCGATGACGGCCATGGAGGAGGGCGACTTCACGCGAGCGCGCGAATTGCTCGAGCGGGCCGTAAACGACTATCCCGGCACGACGTGCGCGGAGTCCGCGCCCGCGAATATCGAGCGCGCGATGGACGGAGAGGCGATCGTTGCGCGGATTCACTTCGACTACAACGAGTCCGCCATCACGGACGCCGCCGCCGCGATTCTGCAGCGCAAGGCGGACGCGCTCGGGGATCGGTCCGGCATCCGCCTCCGGGTCGAGGGCCATTGCGACGAGAGGGGTTCCCTCGAGTACAACCAGGCGCTCGGCCTGAGAAGGGCCCAGGCCGCGGTCGACTACCTCTCCAGCCTGGGGCTGGACGCCGACCGCTTCGATGTCGTGACGTTCGGGGAGGAGATGCCGCTGGCCCGGGGGAGCAACGAGTCGGCGTGGCGGCAGAATCGTCGCGGCGAATTCGTCATCACGGACGGAGACATCTAGATGAAGCATGCGGCGGTCGCCGTGCTGTTGGGCGTTGCGGCCGCCGCCTGCGCGTCCCGGGGCGATGTCGAGACGATGGGCGACGCCCTGCGGGACGATATCGCCGTTCTCGCGGAGGGTCAGCGGCGGCTGGCCGAGGCGGTGCAGGCGGACCTGGAGTCGATCGAGAGTTCGAGCCAGCGCCGCGAGACGACGGGACGAGGCGAACTCGAACGGCTCATCGATCGGGTCGAGGATCTCTTCGAGCAGATCATCGAGATGTCCGCGCAGAACAACCAGTTGCTCAACGACATCTACGAGAATCAGCGCAGCCTGGGCTCCCCCTCTCGGGCGGGTTTCCCCGGATCGGCCGACGCGGGCCCGCCCGCCGCGGGTCCGACCTCAACGGAATCGGACTCCGCGTCCGGCTCTGGATCCGACGAGGCGTCCCAGTTCTACGCGCTGGCGCTCGGCATGTACCAGCGCGGCAACATCGAGACCGCGCGCGACGCGTTCCGCGACTTCCTCGCCGTCTACGGCGGCCACGAGTTCGCACCCGACGCCCAGTACTGGGTGGCGCGCACGTACGAGGACGCCGAGGATCCCGGTGGCGCTCTCGAGGAGTACCGCCGGCTGACGGAGCTCTATCCGGATTCGAGCCGGGCTCCCGCGGCGCTCTTTCGCCGGGCGATGATCGAGGCGGGGCGCGGCAACACGGCGGTGGCGAGGCGGTTGTTCGCCCAGATCGAAAGCGGCTATCCGAACAGCCCCGAGGCGCCGGAGGCCCGCCGGGAACGCGAGAGGCTGGGCGGTTAGCAGCCCGTGGCAAAACCCCGCGTCAGCGCCGAGAGCGGTGAAGCGCTCGTTGCCACGGGGTGCTAGTGCCGCAGACCCCGCGGTGACCGCAGGCTACCGTGCAGTGTCCCGGCTGTAACCACATGGAGGCGCGGGTCGTCGACTCCCGCACGAGTCGCGGCGGCCGGGCCATCCGCCGCCGCCGCGAGTGTCTCTCCTGCGGCGAACGCTTCACGACCTACGAGCAGGTCGAGGAAGAGCCTCTGCTCGTCATGAAGAGGGATGGCGGCTCGGAAACCTATGATCGCGGGAAGCTCCTCGAGTCCGTCCGCGTAGCCTGCACGAAGCGACCCGTATCGAACCGCGAGATCGAGTCTCTCGTGGATGAGATCGAGCAACGGCTGGCGGCCGCGGACCAGCGGGATGTCGCGAGCCTGCGGCTGGGAGAACTCGTCATGGAGGGGCTCCGCGCCCTCGACCAGGTCGCGTACGTGCGCTTCGCCAGCGTATATCGGAACTTCCAGGACACCACGGAGTTCATGGAAGAAGTGCGACAACTGGGACAACTGCTACGACGCGCCGGGCACAGCGCGGCCGGGCAGGTCGAACTGTTCTCGGCGGGAGGCGACGAGGGCCGATGAGGCTGCGGAGACAGACCCGAGGTGCGACCGATCAGGCGGAGATGCCCTTCCTGGATCACCTGGATGAGCTTCGCTCTCGTCTGATCCGGGCGCTCCTCGCGCTCCTCGTCGGCATGATCATCGGGCTCGTGGCCGTGATGCAGTGGGACGTGCTCGGCATCGTCCAGCGGCCGATCGCGGATCTCCTCCCGGGCGAGGCCCTTAACTATTCCAGCGTGACGACTCCGTTCATCACCATCCTCAAGCTCGGCTTCATCGTGGGGCTCATCGCGGCCTTCCCCTATCTCGCCTGGCAAGCCTGGGGCTTCCTCTCGCCGGCTCTGTACGAGAGCGAGCGCAGGTTCGCCATCCCGGCGATCGCCTCGGGCACCATCCTCTTCATCGCCGGCATCTCGATGGCGTACTTCCTCGTCCTGCCGCTCGGGCTCGAGATCCTGCTAACCTTCTTCACCTTCGATGAGCTCAACCCGGTCATCATGATCAACGAGTACCTGACCTTCGCGGTTCGGTTGATCCTGGCGTTCGGGCTCATCTTCGAGCTGCCGGTGGTGCTTGTCTTCCTGTCGCTGCTCGGGATCGTGACGCCCGAAGGGCTCGCCAAGTACCGGCGTCACGCGATCGTCGTGATGGCCGTGGTCTCGGCGTTCCTCACGCCCGCTGACCCCTACACGATGCTCGCGATGATGCTGCCGATGATGTTTCTGTACGAGATCTCGGTGATCATGATCCGGGTGCTTCGGCGGCGTCGACAGGAGACGGAGCAGGCCTCCGAGGAAGGAAGCTCCGCCTGAAGCTGCGTCGGCTCTTGGCGCTGGCGGCCCTGCTCGGCGGCCTCGGCGCAACCGAAACCGCGCGCGCCGCGCCCGCGGGTGCCCGTCCCCTGCAGTTCACCGCCCGGGCGGACACCGACAGCGTCGTCGTCGCGGGACGGGATTCCCTGCGGCAGGACTCGGCGTCACGGGATACGCTGGACATCCCGGAGGCCGACTCGGCCGCGGTCGGCGACTCCGCCGCTGCGGTCGGCGACTCGGTAGCGGTCGGCGATTCGAGCGCCGCCGCGGCGGTCCCCGCGCTCCCGGACTCGCCCGCCGCGGACACCCTCGACGCCGAACCGACGGATCCGCCCTTCCCGCAGCAGGACGACATCTTCGGACAACTCCTCGGGGAGCCGGGCTACCAGGTCGTCCGCTACCAGGGGCGCGGGGTCGAACTGGATGTCGACCGTCAACGAGTGCAGCTCAATCGAGAGGCACAGGTGATGTACGAGCAGTCCGCCATCGATGCGGACACGATCACGTACGAGGCGGGTCTGCAGTTCGTGCGGGGCTGCGGCAACATCTCTCTCACCGGGGAAGGGGAAAACGTCATCTCCGACGAGTGTTTGAACTACGACGTCTCCGCAACCAAGGGCACCGTCGTGGACGCGCGAACCTCGTTCGCCCAGCAGGGCGCCGACTGGTTTATCCGAGGGCTCATGACCATGCGGGGCTCCGGCACCGCCTTCGTCGAGACCGGAAACTTTACCTCGTGCGACCTCGACGAACCGCACTACTATTTCCGCGCCGGGCAGATCAAGGTCGTCTCCAACGATATCGTCGTGGCGTGGCCCGTGACCCTCTACATCCAGAACGTGCCCGTCGCGTGGCTTCCCTTCTTCGCGCAGGACATTCGGGAGGAGCGGAGAAGCGGTTTTCTGCCTCCCCGCTTCGGGTTCAACGATGTTGTCGCGTCCTCCAGCAACGCCCGGCGGAGCATCACCGACTTCGGGTATTACTTTGCGTTCAACGAATTCATGGATGCGCAGGCGACGGCCGACTGGTTCAGCGGGCGCTTCACCCGCCTCAACGGCGCCGTCCGCTACCGCTCGATCAAGAAGTTCTTCCGCGGCAACGTCATCGCGAGCTACAGCTTCGGGAACGAGAAGACCCTGCAGTTCCAGATGCGGCACAATCACGAGTTGACTCCCGTCACGGACATACGGGTCAACGCCAACTTCGTCTCGAACACCACCGTCTTCGAGCGTCAGACCTTCGACCCGACGGTGCAGACGCAACGAATCGCGTCGGATGTCGGGATCCAGCACCGGTTCCCCTTCGCGTCCGTCAACGTGAGCGGAAGCCGGCGCCAGGATCTGGGGGCGCAGAAGGGGCGGACGGACCTCACGCTGCCCAAGCTTCAGATGACCTTCTCCCCCCTGACCCTCTTCCGCGCACCCCGCAACCGTAGCGGGCCGTTCAACAATATCGTCGTCAACGGCGCCTTCTCCGCGTCGCGCCTGGACCGGACGCGGGAGGAGAGCGATGGCAAGAGAACCGAGGTGGCGTCCGCGAACAGCGCCGTCCGCATCGGCTCCTTCGGAGTCAGCGGGCGCACGAGCTTCAACCGCAACTCCGTACTTCCGTTCCAGCCGATGGCCGGCGTCGATACGACGGCGTCCGCGACGTCCGGGAGCGTTTCGAAACTGGACTACGGAGCCCAGGCGGAATACCAGATCGACCTCATCGGGAGCACGACGCTTCGTCCCACGCTGAGCGTGGACGCGAGCCGGTTTCAGTCGGACGACACGAACGGAGAGTTCCTCGCTGCGCCCGCGCGTCTCCGCGTCGGAGCCGCGGTGTCCACCGATATCTACGGGTTTTTTCCCGGCGTCGGCCCGTTCGAGCGGATCCGCCACAAGGTCTCGCCCCGCTTTCACTACGACTATTCGCCGGCGGTAGAGGCCTCCGATTCCCTCCTTGCGATCCCGGGGTTCCCGGTGTCGAATTCCAAGGAAGAGAACCGGCTTCGCGTCACCCTGAACCAGAC
>JAPPBA010000094.1 GCA_026705295.1 Candidatus Palauibacter australiensis | reverse complement strand
CGCCGGGGAAGGCTGATCGTGATCCGGACCGGCGCGGTCGGGGCGGGGCGGTGACCGCGTACGTCCGCTACCTCGCGCCGGGCGCCACGGACCGCCGGGACGCCGCGACCTCCGGGGACGGCGGCGCCCGCTGGGGGGTCGTGGAGGATGAGGTCCTCGCGGACGGAATCATCGAGGACAGCATGGTGGAGGAACTGGCGGCGCCTCCCTTCGGCGGCGAGGTCCGCACCGGGAACCGGATGCGGCTCGATGAGCTCCATCTTCTTGCGCCGGCGACCCCGTCGAAGGTCATCGCGGTGGGTCTGAACTACCGGAGCCACCTCGACAACAGCCCGATCGGGACACGCCCGGAGCCCACGGAACCCCCCCTGTTTGCCAAGCTGCCGACTTCGATCATCGGGCCGGGCGCGGCGATCGAGGTTCCCGCCGACGCGGAAGTCGTGCACGCGGAAGGAGAGGTCGTCGTCGTGATCGGCCACGTGACGCGTCACGTGAGCCCGGAAGCGGCGGGCGACCGCATTTTCGGCGTGACCGCGGGCAACGACGTGAGCGAGCGCAGCTGGCAGCGCGACGACCTGCAGTGGCTGCGGGCCAAGGGCAGCGATTCGTTCGGGCCGCTCGGGCCGCGGATCGTGACCGGCGCGGCGTGGGAGAACCTGCGCCTGCGCACCCGCCTCAACGGCGAGGTCGTGCAGGACGCGCGCACCTCGGATCTCATCTTCTCCATCCCCGAGATCATCGCCTACGCGAGCCGCTACTTCACGCTGCTCCCCGGCGACCTGATCTACACGGGAACGCCCGGGAAGACCTCGGCGATCTCCCCCGGCGACCGGGTGGAGGTGGAGGTGGAGGGGGTCGGGGTACTGGCGAACGACGTGAAGGCCGAAGCTCGGAAGGACGTGACATGATGAAGAGAGCCGTTTGGATCGCAGTGGCTTTCACGGCGGCGCTCGCGGCGCCTCCGACTTCCCGCTCGCTCGCCGCCCAGCAGACCCCGGACCTCGCCACGCTGTTCGAGCTGGGGACGCTCGTGCTCGATACAAACGGGGACAGCGTGCCCGATCTCGTGAACGCCGCGCTCGTGCTCGGGGAAGATCCCTCGCCGGGCGTCCTCGCGGCGGCGGCCGAGGTCGCCGCGCGGCTGGGCTTCGAGACGATGGCGGTGGATCTGCCGCTGTCCCGGAACCCGGAGGGCGGCCAGACCGGGATCGTCGTGGGGCGAAGCGGACTCGCGGCCTCCGGCCTGCAGTCGCCGGGCATCGACCCGGCCTCCCTCGACTCGGGAGAGGGAGCCGTGGCGGTGCGCGAGGAGGACGGACGCGCCTGGGTCCTAGTGGTCGGCGGGGACGAAGAGGGGCTGCACGCCGCGGCCCGCCTGTTTGCGGGCGTCCTGCCGCATACGCGCACGCTGTCGACCGCGAGGCTGGACCGCGTTCGGGACGATCTCGCCGAGACGCTGGAGGCGGGGGGCGTGGCGGGCGCGGCGGTGCGCCTGACCCAGGCGAGGGTCAGAGCGGGGCAAGCCGGGGTGGGACGCGTGATCGCCGACATCGAGGTGGATGACGCGGACCTGAACACCGCCGCGGAACTCCTCCGTGGCCTCGCCGCGGGCGAGGTGCCTTCCGACTCCGGAGAGCCGGAAGAGACGGAGGCCGAGGCGGGAGACGAGTCGACCGACGCGGAGACTCCGCAGGCGCGGCTGGCTTATCCGGGGCTCGCGTCGGTGGAGGCGCGGCTGGCGGGGGGCCCCACGATCCGGATCGCCGGGCGCGCGACGCCGGATGCCCCGGGGCCGATCGCGGGCCGGCCGGGCAGCGGCGGCAAGAACGACATGGACCTCTCCAATCTCTACACCTCCGACGGGCTGCTCGGCGGAGGGGTGCTCCCGAACCGGGTGGACGCGATGCTGGCGCCCGGCGAGGGAGGCGTCGGCGGCCTGCCCGACCTGGCGGGGAGACTCGGACTCGAATCGACCGGGCTCACGGTGCCGCTCGTCGTTCCGGCCGCGTCGATCGACGGGGCCGCCGCCCGGCCCACGCTGGTCCTCGCCGGGGTGGACAACGCCCTGACCCGGCAGCTTGCCGACAGCGCGAAGATCGATCCGGGTTCGCTCGCCCCCGGCGAAGGGCTCATCGAGGTGGTCCCGGCAGCCTTCGGGTCCAAACCGGCCCTCGTCGTCTCCGGCGCCGACGCGGCCGGGGCCGAGCGCGCGCTCGATCAGCTGGCCCGGACGTTCCCGCACCTGGCGGAGCGCGGCGACGACCGCCCCACCGTCGACGACGTCGAGCGCGGCCTGTGGGACGCCCTGTCCGGCCACTCGCCCGTGGGCCAGGCGGCGATCGGCCTCTACAAGCTCGGCCGCATCGCCGACAAGCTCGCGGACCGGCAGCTCGCCCGCGCGGACGTGCTGCTCTCCGTCGAGAAGGCGGACCCCGGCCTCGGGGCGTACGTGCAGGCCCGGGCGGCGGAAGCGCTGGGCCTCCCCGATGCCGCCGCCGTCGACGTCACGATCGACGAGCGCGATGTCCAGCGCGCGGCCACCATTTTCGCCGATACGCTCGCGCTGCCGTCGGAAGTCGACCGCTTCCGCGAACTGTTCCGCGCCCGCGTCCTCCCGGCGGCCGCATCTGCCGGCTCCGCCGGCCCCATCCGGGTGGAGGCCCGCCTCAGCGAGCCGCCGGAGATTCGCCGGGAGTTGGAGCGGGAGGCACGAGACGCCCTCGTCGAGGCGGGGGCTCCGGCCGATGCGGTCGAGGTCCGCGTCCTCTCCGCCTTCAAGCAGGGATACTCCTGGCTCGAAGAGGTGATTCTGCCGCAACTCACGGGCCGGGACCCCGGTGAAATCGGCGACATCGTCATCCGCTTCCGCCGCAACGACCCGCCCGAGGAGTGGCCCCAGCAGGCGATCCACACCCCGGTTCGCTGGCTGCACGAGATCTTCCCCATCGACGAGATCTTCGCCCGCGAACTCGGCCTCGAGCTGGAGCGGATCCGCTTCGAGCAGACGACCGATGGACCGACCTACGAGGTGACGGTCACGGACGCGGGCGGCGCCGAGTTCCTGTCGGACGACT
>JAPPBA010000093.1 GCA_026705295.1 Candidatus Palauibacter australiensis | reverse complement strand
GCCGCCAGCGGACGGTGGGGTGGCGGCTGCGCAAGGCGCTCGACGTCAGGGACGGCGGCTGCCGCTTCCCGGGCTGCGGCTCGCGCGACACGCAGGCACACCACGCCATCCCCTGGTCCGAGGGGGGCGAGACGAAGCTCGACAACCTGATCCTCCTGTGCCGCTTCCATCACCGGGCCGTGCACGAGGGCGGCTGGCGGGTCGAGATGGGGAAGGCGGGCGCGGCGCGCTTCCGCGATCCGAAGGGGCGCGTGGTGCCGGCGGTGCCTCCGGTGCATGAGGACGTCAAGGCGCCCTCAACCGCCGACGCGGGGCTCCGGAACTGGCACCGGCAGGAGGGGATCGACCCCTGGACGGCGACCAGCCTCTGGATGGGCGACCCCCTGGACCTCGACTGGGCGCTCTGGGTCCTCTGGGCGCAGTACGACACCAGGCCGCTGGCAGCGTGAGGCGACCGGGCAGGTGGGCGGGATCGTCGGGATTGTGCTAGGTTCTGGACACAGGATTCAAGCTTGGAAGGGCAGCAAGGTTAGGGCCTTCCAACGAAGGAACGAATCAAGCCAGGGTAGAAGATGTTCCCGTTTCTGATCGTATTGATATCGCTGATCGCGCTCGTGCTGTGCGTGATGATCCTCCTCCAGTCCGCGAAGGGCGGGGGGCTCGCCGCCTCCTTCGGCGGGGCCTCGTCCTCCACGGACTCCTTCATGGGAGGACGCCAGGCGGCCAACGCGCTGACGAAGGCGAGCTGGTACGGCGGGGGGAGTTTCCTCTTCCTCGCGCTCGTGCTGACCGTGCTCTCCTCCCGTCCGGACGCGGCGCCGGAATCGATCCTGCGCCAGGGACTTCCCGGCCAGCAGAGCCTCCCCGAAGCGCCGGCTTCGCTCCTGGAGGTGACGCCCGATCTCGGTGAAGGCGCAGCCCCCTCCGATGACGCCGCCGCACCGGGGTCCGAGGAGGGCGCCGCGGAAGGGGATGGAACGGAAGGCGGGGAAGGGAACCCCGACTCGGGGAGCGGGAACCCCGGCTAGTCAGGCGGGCGGGGGTCCTCGGCGAACGCTTCGCTCGGCAGGTCCAGAAACTCGATGTACCGCTCCTTCTCCTGCGCCTCCGCGAGCCAGCTCTCGAACCCGGACGGGACGAGTCCGTCGGTGCCGCGCCGCTTCCGCGCCGCCGTCACCGCCAGGTGGTCCGCGTAGGCGTTCTTCACGTCGTCGGCGTGTCCCCGGGTCCAACGCCACTCCACGCGGTGCCGCGCGGCGACCCGCACGAGTTCCCGCCACAGGTCGAGGTTCTCGATCGGTCCGCCCTTGCGCCGCCAGCCTCGGCGGGCCCAGCCGTGTACCCACTCCTTCATCCCGCGGACGAGATACTGGCTGTCGCTCGTGAAGACGACGCGGCACGCCCGCCGCAGGGCGCCGAGCCCGACGATGCCGGAGACGATCGCCATGCGGTTGTTCGTCGTGTCCGGATCGAAGTGGGCGTAGTCCCGCCGATACCAGCCCCCGCGCTCGTCGAACCGTTCGATGAGACCGGCGGCCGCCCCCGGATTCCGGCGATTCTCGAACTGGTTGCCGAGGCAGGACTCGTCGGCGAAGATATGAACGAGCGGAGCGTCGGTCCCGCTCTCCCGCCCGGGTCCGGAGTCGGTGGTCAACGCGCCTCCCGCGGCTTGGGTTCGCCCGGCACGCGGGCCGCGAGCCGATGCCCGGGTCCCCGCACCTTCAACCGCCACATTGGACGCGCCACTTGAGCGAGACGCAAGCACGCCCCGGATACCTCCTGCTCGAAGACGGCCGCCGCTTCGACGGCGCCTACGCGGGCCCCGAGACCGAGACCGCCGGCGAAGCCGTCTTCACGACGGTAATGACGGGATATCACGAGGTGCTCACGGATCCCTCCTTCGCCGCGCAGATCGTCGTCATGACCGCGCCCATGCAGGGGGTGTACGGCATCCGCGATCCCGACGTTCAGTCGCGGCGGCCGTGGGTCGCGGGCTTCGTCGTGAGGCACCTGTCGCATGAGATCGGGTCCGGGCCGGCCGATTCCACGCTGCCCGAGTACCTCGCGTCGCACGGGATTCCGACGCTGGTGGGCGCGGACACGCGGGCCCTGACGCGCCATATCCGCGATGCGGGCGCGATGCGGGCCGTCATCGCGCACGACGGGGTGTCGCCGGAGCGGGCCGCCGAGCGCCTGGCCGCCGAGCCGGAGATGTCCGGGCGCGACCTCGCCACCGCCGTCTCGACGCCCGAACCGTACGAACTCGCTCCCCTCGATGGCGCCGCCGAGCGCGGCCTCGTCCTCTGCCTCGACTACGGCGTGAAGACGCGAAGCCTCGACCTCTTCCGCCGGGAGGGATACCGCGTGCGCGTCGTCCCCTGCGACACGGACGCCGAGGAACTGCTGGCCGCCCGCCCGGACGGCGTCTTCGTCTCCAACGGACCCGGCGATCCGGAGGCCGTGCCGGGCGCCGTCGAGCGCATCCGCACGCTGAGCGACGCCGGGGTCCCGCTGTTCGGCATCTGCCTCGGACACCAGCTCATCGCGCGGGCCTTCGGGGGCACGAACTACAAGCTGCCGTACGGGCACCGGGGCGGGAATCACCCCGTGCTCAACCACGCCACGGGCGCCGTCGAGATCACCTCGCAGAACCACGGCTTCTCGGTGCTCGAAAAAGATGGACGGATCGAGGGCGGAGACGATCTCGAGATCACGCACCGAAATCTGAACGACGGCACGGTGGAAGGGTTGGTCCACCGCGAGCGGCCGGTGTTCGCGGTCCAGTACCACCCCGAATCGGCTCCGGGACCCCACGACAGCCGGTATCTGTTCAACCGCTTCGTCGAGACGATGCGAAGTGCCGGAAGCTCCGTCCCGAGTTGACCGTGCGCGATCCGTGCGCGATCCGCGAACGATCGGTGCGCGATCCGTTGAACGTTGACCATATGTTGTCTAGGTTGCGTCGGGCCTCCGCCCACCGACCCACACTCACGGACCGCGGCGCGACGTGACCTACGACAAGCGAAACACGGTGATCGCCCTCCTGGCGCTGCTCGGGATCTTCGGCGTGGGCGCGATCCTCTCCATCTGGTGGACGGTGGGGAATACGTCGTTTCTCGCCGGGGGGCGCGTCGCGGTCGTTCCGCTGCGCGGCGTGATCACGGACGAAGCCGCCTTCACGAAGACGCTCGACGGCTTTCGAGAGGACCCCGGCGTGCGCGCCTTCGTGATCGAGATCGAGTCCCCGGGAGGAACCGTCGGGGCTTCGCAGAGCATCTTCGAAGCCATTCGCGCCCTGCGGGACGACGACGACCGGCCCGTCCTCGCCTGGATGGGCGATGTGGGCGCCTCCGGCGGATACTACGCCGCGGTCGGGGCCGACAGCGTGTTCGCGCTGCCCGGCACGATGACCGGGTCCATCGGCGTCATCATGGAATTTCCCAACGCAGAGGAGTTGTTCCGCAAGGTCGGCGTCGACTGGGAAGTCGTGGCGAGCGCGGAGCACAAGGATCTGGGCGGCTACGGGCGCGCCCTCTCTCCCGAGGACCGCGAGATCCTCGAGGAACTCGTGAGCGACGTACACGAGCAGTTCGTCGAGGTCGTGTCCGACAACCGGGACCTGGACCGGGAGACCGTGCGCCGGCTGGCGGACGGCCGGGTGTTCACGGGCCGGCAGGCGAACGAACTCGGACTCGTTGACGGCCTCATGACCCTGCCCGAGACCATCGAACTCG
The DNA here is from genome assembly GCA_026705295.1 of Candidatus Palauibacter australiensis. Taxonomy (NCBI): domain Bacteria; kingdom Pseudomonadati; phylum Gemmatimonadota; class Gemmatimonadia; order Candidatus Palauibacterales; family Candidatus Palauibacteraceae; genus Candidatus Palauibacter; species Candidatus Palauibacter australiensis. The sequence goes on along the minus strand of JAPPBA010000093.1, from coordinate 3,417 downwards.
CGGGCCGGATGGCGGGGCTGGGAGCGGATCCGACCGTCGTGCGGCCGCGCGAACCGACCTTGAATCTGTTCGACCTGATCGGCGGACTGAGCCTCGGCGATGCGCGAACGTGGATCGGGTCGCTGGCGCCCCTGCGCCCAAGCGCCCCGAGACTCCTCTTTGAACTGAGATAAGCCGCTCCCATCCCGGAGCGGAACACCATTCTTGAACGGTTGCACAACGCTCGGAGGAGAGGGAGATGACGAAGGCGGATCTCATCGAACAGGTCCACGAGGCCATCGGCCCCGGCGTGACGAAGCGGGACTGCGCCGCGGTGGTCAACGCATTTCTCAACGCCGTCAAGGGAGCCGTCGTACAAGGCAACCACATCGAGATTCGCGGCTTCGGCACGTTCAAGGTTCGCGAGCGCCGGACCCGCATGGCGCGCAATCCGCGCACGGGAGATCCCGTCCGCGTGCCGCCGAGGAAGGTGCCCGTCTTCAAGCCCTCGCGTCTGCTGCGCGACGAAGTGGCGTCGAGCCTCGGGGACTAGCAGCGTGTGAGGTGCGGCGGGCGGGTCAGCCGAAGAAGCCGGCGATCCGCTCGAGTCCTTCCTCCAGGACGTCCCGCTCCACCGCGAAGTTGAAGCGCAGGTGGCCCGGAGAGCCGAACGGCTCGCCGGGCATGCACGCGACCTTCGCATCGGCGAGCAGCCGCTCGGCGACATCGAGCGACGCACCGTCGCCGGCCGTGAGCCGCGCGTAGAAATACAGCGCGCCGTCCGGCGCAAACGCCTCGATCCCGCCCATCTCCGCGAATCTCGACAGCCCCAGTTCCCTGAGTCCGGAGAGCCTGGCCAGGAGATCCGCGACGAACGCTTCGCGCGGAGCGCTCTCGCCGAGCGCGGCCGCGGCGGCGTGCTGCGAGGGGCCGACGGCCCCCGAGGTCGTCTGTCCCTGCAGGTCCGCCATCTTCCGGACCACCTCGCGCGGCCCCACGGCATACCCGATCCGGAACCCCGGCATGCAGAACGCCTTCGAGACGCCGTCGAGCAGGATCGTCCTCTCCCCGCGCTCCGCGACGTCGAACACGGACGGCGACGGGGCCCCGTAGGCGAGCCGCCGGTAGATCTCGTCGGAGAGCACCCAGATCCCGTGCCGCTCCGCCCACGCCAGGATGTCGCGCAGCAGGCCGGGCGGGATGACGGCGCCGGTCGGGTTTCCCGGGCTGTTGAGCATGAGCCCCCGGGTCCGGGCCGTGCGGGCCGCCTCGAGATCCTCGACCGCCGGCACGAACCCGCCTTCCCACGTCGTCTCCACGATGACCGGCTCCGCCCCCGCGAGCCGGACGATCGTCGTGTAGCTCGGCCAGAAGGGGGAGGGCACCAGCACCTCCTCGCCGGCGCCGAAGAGCGCGTAGCAGCAGTTGAACAGCGACTGCTTCACGCCCGCGCTCACGATCACCGAGTCCGCATCCACCGCCTCGGCCGCCGTCGTCTCGCTCAGGTAGCGCGCGATCGCCTCGCGCAGTTCGGGCAGCCCGGAGGTGGGCGGATACCCCGTCTTCCCCTCCTCGACGGCCCGAATGCCGGCGCGCGCCGCGAACGGCGGGGCGGGGTACTGCGGCTCGCCGGCCGAGAGGTCCACGACCGGGATTCCCGCCGCCTTCAGCTTCCGGGCGCGGGCGGCCAGCACCAGCGTGGCCGATGCCTCGAGCCGGGCGACGTTCGGAGAAAACTGCGTAGCGGGCACGGTCGGGCGCTCTTGTAGAAGGGGTGGGTCGGTTTGAGAGAGGGCTGCGGCGTCCCTATCTTCGGCTGCAGGATGGTACGCGGGGAGAGTCCATGACGACAGAGACCACAAGCGCGCTGGCGCCGGCGGAGGTGCTGGCCGCCACGCGAGATTTCTTCCTCGGGGACGACCGGATGGTGGACGCCTGGGTCGACACCGAGAGCGACACGCACATCGCGTTCTGCACCTTCCGGGGCAACCTCTCGGTCGCCGCCTTCCCGGATCCCGCGGGGCCCGATGGCACGCGCATCCGGGTGACGACGCTGCGCGAAGAGGGCATCGTGCCGCGGCTCCTCGCCTACCTCGCGCTGGCGACCGCGCGCCCATCGAACGCGCGCCCATGACGGACCGGATCTCGGTGCGCACGCTCTTCTTCGGCGTGTACGGCGAACTCGCCGCGCGCAGGGAGGGGTCGGCGGAACTCCCGACCGACAGCACCGTGGCGGATCTCGTCGAAACCCTGCGCGGGCCGGGGGGGCTCGACTGGCTCCCCGAGAGGGTCGTCGTCGCCGTCAACCAGGGGTACGCGGAGGCCGGAACGGTCCTGTTTGATGGGGATGAGGTCGCGCTCATCCCCCCTGTTGCGGGGGGTTGAGTCGATGTCGAAGGGGGCAGACGACGGTGTCCGGAACTGTGTCCGGACGTGGATCACCCGCGACAGTCTGGACGATTTCGCGCAATTCGAGGATATTGTACGGGAGATCGGGTCCGTGGCGGACGGCGCGCTGCTCCTTTTTCAGGGGCGCGTCCGTCGCACGAACCGCGGCCGGACGGTGTCCCGCCTCACCTACGAGGCGTACGGAGAGATGGCGGAACGGGAGCTGTCGGCCATCTGCCGCGAGGCGCTGGAGCGGTTCGATGTGGGCTCGATCGCCGCGGCGCACCGCGTGGGCGACCTCGGGCTGGGAGAGGTCAGCGTGGCGATCGCGGTGACGTCGGCCCACCGCGACGCCGGCTACCGGGCTTCGCGGTGGATTATCGAAACGATCAAGGTCAGACTGCCGGTCTGGAAGCACGAACACTACGAGGACGGAGAGTCGCACTGGGTGGGAGCCCCGGCGCTGGAAGCGGGGACTTCGGCCGGCGGCGCGCCGTTCGAGTAGGAAGGTCCGGTCAGGGGCGATCCGACGGATCCCGGGGCAGCCGGCTCCGGGCGCGGGCGCCCAAATCGAGGAGGACGCCATGTTTAAGATGGTCCGCAACCTGCTGGTCGTTGCCATGATCGCGACGGTCTCGTTTGCCGGAGACTGTGGCGACGATGACGACAACATGATGATGCAGGAGGACATCACGGCGATCGGCTAGCCGTCTCCGCGGCGCGGGGCTCCGCGCTGCCCGACGGCTGCGCGGAGCCCTCGCCACTCACCGCTCATGAAAGATCAATTCGGCCGCAGCATCCGGTATCTCCGGATCTCGGTCACGGATCGATGCAACCTGCGCTGCACGTACTGCATGCCGGAGGAGGGGCTCGCCTGGATCCCCAAGCCCGAAATGCTCGCGTACGAGGAGATCTCCGAGATCGTGCGCCAGATGGCCGCGCTCGGGCTGGAGCGCGTCCGGATCACGGGCGGCGAACCCCTCGTCCGCAAGGACCTGCCGGACCTCGTGCGCATGATCGCCGCGGTCCCCGGCATCGACGACATCTCGC
>JAPPBA010000092.1 GCA_026705295.1 Candidatus Palauibacter australiensis | reverse complement strand
TGATCGTGGCCCGCTGGAACCAGCTCCCGAAGTCGAACTGCGCGCTCGCGGGACGAGCGCCCGCGAGGAGCAGAACGGGGACGAGAAGCGCGGGGGCGAGGATGCGGTGAAGCATGAAAGAGTCCTTTCGTGTCATCTGGTTGGGGTCGGGACGGGGAGGAGGACATCGGAGGTGAGCCAGACGCGGAGCCGGTGGCCCGCGCGGATCGTGATCTCGGGCAGACGGTTCAGATACCGGTCCAGCATCGAGGCGGCGCTGCCTCCGAGCCCTTGGCCGACGCCCGCCCGGAGTCCGTAGGGGGAGGCCCCGGCGAGCGTGAGCCCGCTCAGCGCGCCGACCGCTCCGGCGGCTGCGAACGTCGAGAGGTAGCGGCGGTTCACCTGGTCCCGAAGCGCGCTCTCGCCCACCTGGTTCAAGCCGGTGAACTCAAGGTCCACCCAACTCGCATCGGGGAGCAGCAGCCGGTGGAATGAGACGGCGAGGCGGCTCTGGTCGCGGTTCTGGACGGCCTGGGCCGTTCCGACGACGCGCGCGCCGCGCGGGATCAGCACCCGCTGCCGGTCGGCCGAATAAAGCGGAGCCGAGACCATGGCGAGCACCGGCCCGGGGAACTCGCCCGAGAGTTGAGTCAGGAGCACCGCTTCGAGGAACGTGCCCTCGCGGATGCGCGCCCAGCCCGGCGGGTCATGCGGCCGCACCAAACGGCCGGGCTCGGACGTGCCTGACGCGGCGGGAACGTCCGCCTGCGGTGCCGGGCCTCCGGCGCCGGGCGCGAACCCTCCCGCGGCCAGCCCCGCCGCCATCTCGGCTTCGAGGGCGGCGAGGGACTGCCCAAGAGACGCGAGTGCGCCGTCGAGTGCCGCGTCGGGAGACTCGGGTACTGAGAGAGACCCCGCCGCATCCGGGGGTCCGTTCGGATCCCGGTGCGACTGCGCGACGGGGAATGAGCGGAGCGAGCGTGTCCCGCGCTCTACCTCCTCCAACCGGAGGGCCTCGCGAAGCTCGAACTCGGCGCGGCCCATGCCGCCCCCGGCGCTGCCCGGACTTGCCGGCGTGTCCTGTTCGACCGTTTCCTGCCCAGAGGCACCGGACTGTTGCCTCTCCCGGTCCGCATCCGCCGCCGCCTGCTGGCTCTGGCGGTCGGTTTCGTCGCTGAGGCGCCCGTCGAGCGCCCGGCCCGTGCGGTCGTCCACGGGCCGCGCCGGCGCGGGGGCGACGCCCTCAACCGTCTCGTCGGGACCGGTAAACGACGAGGATAGCAGCAGCCCGGCCACGAGCACGGTCATCAGGGCGATCCCGGCCTTCGTGACGAAGCCGCCCGGCAACGCGCCCTTCGGCTCCTTCACCAACTGCTTCCAGAGGCTCATCTCGAACCCTCCGCGGGCTCGAACCGCCACCCGGCCCGCCGGTCGCCGATCTGGAGCCACCCGTTGCCTAGGACGCGGCGGGCGACGTAGAGGCCGTCTTCGGTGAGATCGAACGCGACCAGGCTCGGTTCGCCGTCCCGGAGTTCGTAGAGCGCCGGAGACTCCTGCGCGCGCGAGCGGAGATAGGTGAACTCCCCGTCGTGCCACATCGCCTCGACCCGGAACGGCCGCTCGGACGCATCACGGTCCAGCCGGTACTCGAACCGGAGCCGCTCGGGGTAGGAGGCGCGGAACGCCTCGATCTCCGCCTCGGCCCGCTCCCGCGCCTCGACGATCCCGGCCTCGGCCTCCGCGCGGGCCAGCCGTGCGGCATCGACGGCCTGGGCCGCCATCTCGCGGTAGGCGGAGACTTCGCTCCGGGCGACGAACCTGGGAGCGTCGAACGCGGCCTCCGCCTCCGCACCCGCCTCCACCCGGACGACCAGATGGGGTGGCTTCTCGCCATCCTCGGAGACAAGGAAGGAGTAGATGCGACCGGACTCGCAGACGAGCGCGACGTTCGTCGCCGCGTCCTCGGCCAGCGGCTTCAGGTACGCGACGTTCGCCGCGCCGGTCAGGTGCCAGTACTCGGAGTCGCCGGCCACGAAGTCGAGGATCC
>JAPPBA010000091.1 GCA_026705295.1 Candidatus Palauibacter australiensis | reverse complement strand
GCCTGCCTGCCTGCCTGCCTGCCTGCCTGCCTGCCTGCCTGCCTGCCTGCCTGCTCAATGTAACTGGGTCCGCAAGCACGCCACCGGCCTCATTATTCTCGGTCACTGCTGCACCCCCGGATCCCCTCTCGACAGACAAAAGGACTCGTGTGCGTAACATTATATCTCTCTAAACCGTTGCGCCATAACTACTTATATTGGGGGGTCACCCCCCAATTTTGGGGGGTAGGCCGGAATCGCACCTCTCCGAGCGCGAGGCGTTTTTTCGGGGAGAACGGCGGTTGCGACTGGCGCATGCGACGGGGGCGGCGCACAATTCACCGGTCCCGAACGGAGGACGGATGAACCACGCAGCGTCCCGAAAGAACGCGTTGGCGGCGGCCGGTCTGGTCATCGGCGCGGCGGCCCTCGTCGCCGCCCGTGCGGCGCCTTCGGTGCCGGGCATGCCCGCGAGCGCCGCGCCGGTCCACGTGGCGGCCGGAGACGAGGACGAGGGCTATCCGATCGACCACGAGATCATCATCCGCCGCTGCCAGCGCTGCCACGAGCGCGACGACGAAGGGCGGATGACGCGGATCTCCTACGAGCGGAAGACGCCGGAGGGGTGGCAGACGTCGGTCCGCCGCATGGTGGCGCTCAACGACGTCGCCCTCGGCCCGGACGAGGCGCGCGAGGTCGTGCGCTATCTCTCCAACCGGCAGGGCCTTGCGCCGGAGGAACTCGAGCCCGGGCGCTTCGAGGTCGAGCGCCGCCTCATCGAACACGTCTACGAGGCGGACCGCGACGTCGAGAACACCTGCATCCAGTGCCACAGCATGGGCCGCGTCATTACCCAGCGGCGCACGCGCGAGGAGTGGGAACTCCTCATGGCGACGCACCGCGGCCTCTACCCGCTCGTCGACTTCCAGGGGTTCCAGCGCGGGGGCGACGGACCCCAGCCGGTGGACGAGGCGATCGACCACCTCGCCGAGGTCTTCCCCCTCGAGACGCCCGAATGGTCCGCGTGGTCGGCCTCCATGCGCACGCCGCGCCTCGCCGGCACGTGGGCGCTGGCGGGGTTCGAGCCCGGGAAGGGCCGGATCTTCGGCACGGTGGAGATCTCCGCCGGCGACGCGCCCGACGAGTTCCGCTCCCGCGCCTCGTACACGTACGCGGAGTCGGGACAGCAGGTGAGCCGCAGCGGACAGTCCATCGTCTATACCGGCTATCAGTGGCGGGGACGGTCGAACCCGGGCGGCGCGGACGAGTTGCGGGAGGTCATGACGGTGGACCGCGGCTGGCAGGAGATGACGGGCCGCTGGTTCTCGGGCGCCTACGACGAGTTCGGCCCCGACGTGACGCTCACCCGCGCGAGCGGCGGCCCCATCGTGTCGGGCGTGCATCCCCCGGCGGTCCGCACCGGCGCCTCGTCCGCGGAAGTCCGGGTCCACGGCCTCAACCTGCCGGCGAGTCCCGACGCGGCGGACTTCGATTTCGGGCCCGGCGTGCGGGTCGAGTCGGCGGCGGGCGGCGACGGGAGCCGGGTCACGCTCCACGTGTCGGTCGACGAGGGTGCGGCAGTCGGCCGGCGCGACCTGTTCGTGGGCGGCGTGAGCCTGGCGGACGCGATCCAGGTCCATGACGGCGTGGACCGCCTCGAGGTGACGCCGCGCGCGGGCATGGCCCGGATCGGCGGCGCCGCCTTCCCGAAGGGGTATCAGCCGTACGACGCGATCGGGTGGGACGACGGCCCGGACGGCGAGCCGAACACGGAGGACGACCTCCGGCTCGGGCGCGTGCCGGTGACCTGGAGCATGGAGGAGTACACGGCCACCTTCGACGACGACGACGTCCGGTTCGTCGGCGCGCTGGGGCCGGACGGGATCTTCACCCCCGCCGTCGACGGCCCGAACGCCGACCGCGAGGGCAACCGGAACAACGTCGGCGACGTGTGGGTGGTCGCGACCCACGAGGGCGGCCTCCGCGCCCGCGCCCACCTCATCGTCACGGTGCCGCTGTATCTGAAGTTCGACCCGTGGCAGGGCGTTCCGGCGGGGAGGCTGGTGCCATGATCAAGCCCGTCGGCCAACTGGCGCTGCGCGAGTTCCACGCCTTCGAGGCGGCGGGCGAGCGGTTTCTCTACCTCGTCCCCTCGGCGGGCATCTTCCGGATCGATGCGGCGTCCTCGGCGATCCTCGACCTGCTGAGCTACGGGCCGCGGGCGCCGGGCGAGGTCGTGAACTCGCTCTCGGACCGCTACTCCGCCGACCGCGTACACAACGGGTTGCTGGAACTCCAGCAGATCCGCGCCATCGGGGAGGCGGGGGCGCCCGTCGAACAGGTCGCGAACGACCTGCCGCCCGACGGGTTCCCGCTCACGACGATGGTCCTCAACGTCACGAACAAGTGCAACCTCGCCTGCACCTACTGCTACGAGTACGGCGAAGACAAGATCGTCGACACGACCTGCACGGACGACCCGAAGTTCATGGGGGACGAGACCGCGCGGGAGAGCGTGGAGTTCCTGCTCAAGGAGTCGGGCCCCATCGAGGTCGCGCACCTCACCTTCTTCGGGGGCGAGACGCTGCTCAACTTCCCCGTCCTCCAGGACACGGTGGCCTACGCCCGCCGCCGCGCCGAGGAGGAGGGGAAGCGGCTCGAATTCAGCCTCACGACGAACGCGACGCTCCTCCGCCCGGACATCATCGAGTGGCTGGCGGACAACGAGATCGGCGTGACGGTGTCCATCGACGGACCGAAGGAGATGCAGGACCGCATGCGGGTCTTCCACAGCGGCAAGGGCTCCTACGAGACGGTCAAGCCCCGGATCAAGGCACTGCTCAAGCGGCACAAGTCCCGGCCGATCGGGGCGCGCGTCACGCTCACGCGCGAGAACCTCGACATCCACCGCATCTACCAGCACCTGACGGAGGAGATGGGGTTCTGGGAGGTGGGCTTCGCCCCGGTCACGACCTCCTCGGGGCGCGACTACGAGATCGAGGACGAGGGCTACGACCGCATGCTGCGCCAGTTCGGGGAGTTGGCGCGCGACTGGCTGGAGCACGCGGTGCAGAACCGGCACCACGGCTTCTCGAACGTGAAGGACACGCTGGAGGAGATCCACAAGGGCGTGAGCAAGGCGTATCCGTGCGGGGCCGGGCTCGGGCTGATGGGGGTGACGACGGGGGGCGACGTGTCGCTCTGCCACCGCTTCGCCTACTCGAACGACCACAGCTTCGGGACGGTCGCCGAGGGGATCGACCGCGAGCGGCAGAAGGATTTCCTCGAGGACCACCACATCAGCAAGAAGACGGACTGCCATACGTGCTGGGCGCGTCCGATCTGCTCGGGCGGCTGCTACCACGAGGCGCATACGCGACACGGCGAGACGACCGCGCCCAACCTGCACTTCTGCACCTGGGTGCGGACGTGGACGCACACGTGTCTGGAGATCTACGGAGAGTTGTCGGAACGGAACCCGGAGTACCTGGCCCGCTTCGATCATTGACGCGGCCGGGCGCGGGCCCGGTCGACCTTCGCATGCGAGGGGGAGAGCCGTGAAACACCTGAAACCGATCAACCAGAAGGCCGGCCGCATCGAGGCGCAGGTGGCCCGCGAGAAGATGGACGCGGAGATGGATGTCGTGGGGCTCGAGAGCCGGCCGGAGGGGCCGCACATTCCGCTGGGCTGCTCGCTCGTGTTCTCGCCCGGCTGGGAGGTGGATTCGAGCGGCGGCACGGCCGGGCTGTGCCAGCCGGTGGAGCGGGACCTGTTCGACTGCCACCTCGCGTGCTTCTGGCCGGCGCACGTGCCCGACCAGCTCAACCACTCGCCGGACTGGACGTCGCAGTGCGCGTCGGCCCAGAAGGACTGGCGGAAGCTGGACCTCGTCTTCCCGTGAGCCGCTTTGGGGTGGTCCGGACGCGCCCGGCCGGCCTCGCCGCAGCCATCGCCTGCGCCCTCTCCTGCGCCCTCGGCGCGGTGTGGGCGCCGGCGCTGGAGGCGCAGGGGAACGGCCGCAACGCCCACTGGTACATGGGCAACTACAGCAACGAGGTCATCGTCTGGGACGAGGCCACCGAGGAGGTCGTGGACCGGATCCCGGTCAAGCGCGCGATCTCCCTTCGTCTCGACGTCTCCGAGGACCGCTCGCGGCTCTATGTGATGGACCCGTTCTTCGAGACGATCGAGATCATCGCGCTCCCCTCCAAGGAGTCCGTCGGGGAGTTCACGCTGAGCGAGGGCGCGACGCGGACGTGGATCCGCTCCTTCCAGATCCACCCGGAGCAGGAATGGATGGCGATGTTCGTGCAGAGCCGCACGAAGCTCGCGGACCGGTACCGGATCGACGAGCCGACCATCCTGCGCTTCGACCTCACGACGTACGAGGTGACCGACACGATCCCGTGGCCGGACGACGAGTCGCGCCGCTCCGCCAACTTCCGCTTCTCCCCCGACGGCGATCTCCTGTACATGTTCGCGGATGACCTCATCGCGCTCGACTCGGAGACGTTCGAGGAGGTGGACCGCTGGGATATCTCGGAACCGCTGGAGCCGGGACTGGGCGAGATGAGGCTTCCCTTCGGCCGCAGTCCCTACCAGGAGGAGGACGGCGTGTACACGGGCCTCTTCCGCATGACGGACCCGCTCCAGAACCGCCGTCTCATGGGGATCGCGACCGTGGACCTGGCGGGGCAGGACGTGGAGTTCCACCCCATCGGCCCGGCTGAGGGGGTGTCGTTCGTGCTCTCGCCGGACGGGACGAAGGGGTACGGGCTCAAGTCCGAGATCGGGCACTACGAGATGTGGAAGTTCGATCTCGAGGGCCGGCGGGTGGCCGGGCGCCAGACGTTCGCGGGACGGCCGCGGATGGCGCTCATGCCGAGCGCCGACGGCACGAAGCTCTACATCTACAATGCCGGCAGCACGATCGACATCTACGACGAGGAGACGTTCGAGTTCCTGCGGACGGTCACGCTGGACGCGGACATGACGAGCGTCGTCGTGGTGCCCGATCCGGGCTGATTCCGGCGCCCGATCCCGTGAGGTCCGGTTGATCCGGGACCCGCACCTTCGCCGAGCCCTCGCCTACGTTCGACCGTACGCGGGGGCTTTGCTTCCCGTGGTCCTCCTCTCCACGGCCGGCACCGCGCTCGGACTCGCGCTCCCCTACCTGTCGAAGGCGATGATCGACGACGCGATCCTGGGCGGGGACTTCCCTCTCCTGCTTCGGATCGTGGGTCTCTTCATCGGGATCACCATCCTCGGCTTCGGGGCGAACGTGGCGAGCGGGATGCGGTACACGCGGGTGTCGGCCGGCATCCTGTTCGACATGCGGCTGGCGCTCTACCGCCACCTGCAGCGGCTCTCGCCGCGCTTCTACGCCCGGACGCCGTTCGGGGACATCGTCTCGCGCATCAACAGCGACATCGGCGAGATCCAGCGGGTGACGGCGGACGCGGCGCTCGGCCTGTTCGGGAACGTGCTTTTCCTGATCGGGACGGTGGGGATGCTCGTCTATCTCGACGCGCGGCTCTTCCTGGCGGGGCTCGTGGCGCTGCCGCCGAGCCTGTGGGCGCTGGTGAGGTACCGCCGGCGGCTCGAGGGGCGGGTGACGCACCTGCGGGAGCGGAGCGCGGACATCGGGAGCTTCCTCATCGAGACGCTGCAGGGGGTGCGGACGGTGGTGGCGTCCAACGCCCAGGAGCGGGAGGCGGCGCGGTTCGGGCGTCACAACGACCGGTTCGTGCGGGCGCTGCTCTCGATGCGCCGGTACACGTACCTGGCGGGGGGGCTGCCGGGGGTGCTGCTGCAGGCGGGGACGGCCGCCGTCTTCCTGTACGGGGGCTACCGGGTGATCACGGAGGCGACGACGCTGGGGACGTTCGTCGCGTTCATGGCGTACCAGATGCGGCTCCTCTTTCCGGTGCAGGCGCTGATGGGGCTGTACGCAAACCTCGCGAGCGCGCGGGCGTCGCTGGTGCGGGTGCACGAACTGTTCGACACGCCGCTGGAGGTGGCGGAGGCGGATGGGGCGGAGCGGCTGGGGCGAGCTGCGGGGGCTCTGGTTCTGGAGGATGTGCGGCTCGGCTTCGGGCGCGGGGGCGAGGTGCTGGAGGGCGTGTCGTTGGAGGTGCCCGCCGGGCAGGTGGTCGCGCTCGTCGGCGCGAGCGGGAGCGGGAAGTCGACGATCGCCGACCTGCTCTCGCGCCAGCTCGACCCGGACGGCGGGCGGGTGCTGCTCGACGGGCGGGACCTGCGGGGGCTCGCGCTGGCCGACGTGCGCCGGAACGTGGCCGTGGTGGAGCAGGACCCGTTCATCTTCCACGCCTCGATCGCCGAGAACGTGCGCTACGCGAGGCCCGACGCCACGGACCTCGAGGTCGGCGGGGCGCTCGCGGCGGCCGCGCTCGACGGGCTGCTGACGTCGCTGCCGGAGGGGGCCGCGACGGTGGTCGGGGAGCGGGGGCGGCAGCTCTCCGCCGGGGAGCGGCAGCGGGTGGCGGTGGCGCGGGCGTTCCTGGCGGATCCGGCCGTGTTGGTGTTCGACGAGGCGACGGGGGCGCTGGACCCGGCCTCGGAGGCGCAGGTGCTGGAGGGCTACGCGGCGCTGATGCGGGGGCGGACCACGGTGCTCATCACGCATCGCCCCGAACTCGCGCGGCGGGCGGAGCGCGTGGTGGTGCTCCGCGACGGGCGGATCGCCGGGTGAGGGAGCCGCTCCGGAGCCGGACCGGCCGCGGGGTCTCGATCGCGGTCATCGACAGCGGCGTGCATCCGGGGCATCCGCACCTGGGGCTCCTGGCGGGCGGGGTCGCGTTCACGCCCGACGGGCGGGCCCACGACGATCTGACCGACCGGCTGGGCCACGGGACCGCCGTCACCGCCGCCATCCAGGAGAAGGCGCCGGGCGCGCGGGTCCACGTCGCCCGCGTCTTCCACGACGAACTGGCCACGAGCGCCCGGACGCTGGCGAAGGCGATCGACTGGGCCGCGGAGCGCGGCTGCCGGCTGGCCAATCTGAGCCTCGGAACGCCCCGCCAGAGCCGCATCGAGGTGCTGCAGCCCGCCGTCGAACGCGCCGCGCGGGCCGGAACGCTCGTCATCGCCGCCTTCTCGCACGAAGGACAGCTTCAGCTCCCGGGCAGCCTCCCCGGCGCCCTCGGCGTGTGCCTCGACTGGGACCTGCCCCGGCACAGCGTCCGCGTCGGCCGCCGCGACGGGGGCCGCGTCCTCTACGCGTCCGGCTACCCGCGCCCCATCCCCGGAGTCCCTCCCACCCGAAACCTGAGCGGCATCAGCTTCGCCGTGGCCAACGCGACCGGCATCGCCGCCCTCGCCCTCGACCTCTTCCCGGAGGCGCACGGCCGCGCCGACGCCCTGACGGCGCTGGAAGCGCTGGAGACGCTGGAAACGCTGGGGACCCCGGGGCCGCCGGAGACACCGGCCGCGGTCTGACGTTCCCGCGGGAACGTCCCGCGCGTCGTTGCCGCGACGATTCCCGGGAGTAGCTTCAGGAGTGTGGGAACGAGGGAAGATACAGGAGGATGACGCGATGAAGCCCCTGGCACGTATGGCCGCGGTCGCGGCTGTGGCGCTCGCCGCATCGTGCGGACCGCAGACGGATGCTCCCGCGGAATCCGCGTCCGCAGAAGCCGCATCCGCCGAAGCCGCATCCGCCGAGGAAGGGGTCTTCGGCACCATCGCCCCGTTCCGGAGTCACGGCCCGGTCCACGACGCCGACAACGTCGAGGCGATGCGGCCGCGCGTGATGGGCACGCACGGGGTCATCTCCTCCGGACACTACCTGGCCACGCAGGCCGGGTACGACGTGCTCAGGGCCGGAGGCAACGCGTTCGACGCCGGGGTGACGGCGGGGATGGCGCTCAAGGTGCTCAAGATGGACTACGCGGGCTGGACCGGGGTGGCGCCGCTCATCCTCTACAGCGCCGCCGAGGACCGCGTGATCGCCCGGGTCGGCGCCGGAACCTCACCCGCGCTGGCCACGCTCGACTACTTCCTCGAACACGGCAAGTCACCGATCAACAACGCGCTGATTCCGGCCGACGTGGATGTCTGGCTCGCCGCTCTCGACCGCTTCGGCACCTTGAGTTTCGGCGAGGCCGCGCAGCCGGCGCTGCGCGTCGCCGAGGAGGGCTATCACCTCTACAAGATGCAGGAGTGGATGATCGGGGATCAGACGGAGGGGATCCTCGCCTTCCCCTATAACCGCGACTTCTGGTTCCCCAACGGGGTCGGCGAGCAGCGTCTGGGCGATCTCATGGTGAACGCCGACCTGGGGCGGCTCATCCGCTACATGACGGAGGCGGAGCGGCGGGCGCTGGCGGCGGGAGGAAGCCGTTCCGAAGGGATCCGCGCCGCTCGGGACGCCTTCTACCGGGGCGACCCGGCGCGCGATGTGGACCGGTTCTTCCGGGAGCACGACGGCATCGTCCGCTACGAGGACATGGCGGGCTACGAGAGCCGGTGGGAGGAACCTCTCGGCACCAGCTTCAAGGGCTACGACGTCCACACCGGCGACGGATGGAGCCAGGGGCCGCGCATCATCCTGATGCTCAACATGCTGGAGAACTACGATCTCCGCGCCCTCGGCTACAACACGCCTGAGTACATCCACCTCATTTCACAGGTGATCGACCTCGCGATGGCGGACGCCCACCGGTACGTCGGGGACCCGGATTTCGCGCCCGCTCCGGAGGGGTTGTACGGGAAGGCGTACGCGCGCGAACGCATCGGGCTCATCGACGAGAACCGTGCGTTTCCGGACATGCCTCCGTGGGGCGACCCGGCACGGATGGCGGCGGTGGCCGACGGCGCGCCCACGAGCTTCGTGGCGTATGGAGGTCTGCCCGCGGGCGCTGCGCAGGACGGCCGGGGGCCGGACGCGGCCGATTCGGGAGCCCCCGCCTTCGACACGTCCTCGCTGAACGTGATGGACGCCGAGGGCAACGTGTTTTCTCTCACGGAGAGCGACGGCCACACCTTCACGCCGATGATCCCGGGCTGGGGATTCGGGCTGGGCAACCGCATGGGCCAGTTCAACCTGGACCCCGGCCTGGCGAACGTGATGGCGCCCGGCAAGCGCCCGCGGAACACGAACTCGCCCCTCCTGGTGATGAAGGATGGCGAGCCGTTCATGGGACTTTCCACCCCCGGCGGCGACCAGCAGATGCAGTGCCTCCTGCAGATCTTCCTGAACGTCGTGGTGTGGGGCATGTCCCCCGAGCAGGCCTTGGACCAGCCCCGTTTCGGCAGCTACAACTTCCCGGCCACCGGGAGCGAGGTGAACCGGAATCCCGCCGTCCTCTACATGGAGGACCGGATCCCGGCGGAGACGGCCGAAGCGCTGCGCGCCATGGGCCACGACGTGCGCTCGTGGGGCCTGTGGAACTGGCGCGCCGGCGCTCCCACCGTGACCTGGCGCGACCCGGCCACCGGCGTCATGACCGCCGCCGGGGACGTGAGACGGGAGACCGCATCACTCGGTTACTGAGGCGCCCGGGGCGAGCGATCATTTGTGAAATATGAACATTCGATGCTCATATTTCGAGATTTGGAACGAGGCGCCTAACCGGGCGGGGGGCGTTCGAAGTCGACGATGTTTTCCCACTCCTGGGCGTCGGAGCGCGCGACGACGGCGACGACCGGCTCGGTGTCGCTGAGGTTGAACACCTCGTGGGGGACGCCGGGTTCGATGAAGATGAAGTCGCCCGCCTCGTTATCGAGCGTCTTCTCCAGCCGCGGCCCGAACTCGTGCCGGACGCGTCCCTCGAGGATGTAGAGCATCACTTCGAAATCCACATGGATGTGCGCCCTGGCGACGCCGCCCGGCGGGATCATCGCCACGTTCATGGAGAGCGCGCCCGAGCCGACGTTCTCCGCCCACATCCCCGTCTTGTACTCGATCCCGTTCCACGCCCGGTGCCGTCCGCCGCCCCGCACCGTGATGATCCCCTCGTGCCGCTCCACCCGCCCCGGCGCCTGTCTGTTTCCGTTCATCGCGCACCTCCGCTACCAGGAGAAGTAGGGATCGCGGACGAACGAAACCAGACCGTTGCGGGGGGCTCAGTCGCCCTTGGCCTTCGCGAGCGCGACGGTGTTGGCGAGTAGCCAGGCGGAGGCGGCGCAGAGCTGAAGCCAGTCGCCGCGGGAGTTGATCCCGTACGCGAACACGCTGGCGATCCAGCACAGGCTCGCGGCCGTTTGGCCGGCCCACTCGATACGCATCGCCCGACGCAGCACCGGCGGCAGTCGCCTGCGCTGCGGAGTCGACTCTGGAGTCAGCTGCGGAGTCGGCTCTGGAGTCAGCTCCGGAGTCAGCCTCGGAGTCGGCTCCGGCGTCAGCTTCGGGGTCACGGGCGCCGGGGCTTCGGCTCGGTCGGTCAGCATACGCACTCCTGTCCGCAGCAGGACAGATCGTCGAGGTACATGCCCCAC
>JAPPBA010000090.1 GCA_026705295.1 Candidatus Palauibacter australiensis | reverse complement strand
TCCGGGACGACCCGCTCGTCGCGACGCCCGGGACCGAATGGTCCTATTCGAGCTATGGGTTCAACCTCATGAGCGCCGTGATCGCGGCGGCTTCCGGACGCGGGTTCCTGCGGTACCTGGGCGAGGAGGTGTTCGAGCCGCTCGGGATGCTCCGCACGGGCGGAGACCACACCGACAGCCTGATCGTGAACCGCGCGCGCCCCTACGACCGCACGCCGGACGGCCGCCTCATCAACGCCCGCTACATCGACAATTCCCACAAGTGGGCCGGGGGCGGCTTCCTCTCCACGACGGAGGACCTGCTGCGCTTCGCCCACGCGCACGTCGAGCCGGGACTCTTCAGCCAGGAGACGCTGGACCTCGTATGGACATCCCAGCGCACTGCCTCCGGCGAGGAGATCGGGGTCGGGATCGGCTGGCGCCTCTTCCCGCCCTCGAGAGGGGGCGGGCGCCGCGCCGTTGGGCACGCGGGCGGCGCGATCGGCGGCAACGCGCTGCTCATCATCTACCCGGACGACGGGGTGGCCGTCGCCGTCGCCGCGAACGTCGCGGACATCGGTTATCCACAGGGCGGCGCGCTCGTGTTCGGAGACGCGATCTACGAGATCGCCGACCTCTTCATCGAGGCTCGCTGAGCGATTGAACGATCCGACCGCCTCCCGGCGGTGGGGCTGTTGAGGGGATGGAGCCGATCGGATTCGAACCGACGACCTCCTGCTTGCAAAGCAGGCGCTCTCCCAACTGAGCTACGGCCCCTCGATAGCGGGACACGGCGGTGCCCCAAGGGGGTGAAGGATGGGGCGAGCGCCTTTCGCTCGCCAGTTTCGGCGCCCGGGAGTTGCGACGGTTCCGGCTCGATACCTACGCTCCATTCAAGATTACGGGCAGCCAATCTCCGGAGGCCGGTGGCCATGGCGGAATCTCGCAGGACGTTTCTGAAGCAGTCTGCCGCGACGGTGGCCGCCGTTTCCCTGGCCGGTTGCGCTCCCGAAGCCGCTGGCGGGCGGGCGGCCGAGACCGACGGAGACGCGCTCTCTCGTACCGAGGGCACCACCCCCGTCCCCCTCCCCGCCGAAACCCTCCGGGCCGTCGCCGAAGCCGTCCTCCCGGACGAACTCGGCGAGGACGGCCGCGAACGAGCCGTGCGCGCCTTCGAGCGCTGGTCCGACGCGCTGGAGCCGGTCGCCGAACTGAGTCATCCGTACCTGGTGCCCGAGATCCGATACTCGGGGCCGGATCCCAGACCGGGGTGGGTCGCGCAACTCGAGGGTCTGGAGAAGGAGTGCGGGAGCCGCCACGGAATGTCCCTCTCCGACCTCGAAGTACCCGGTCGCCGGGAACTCCTCGCGCGTCCACTTGCGGACGCCGAGCCCGGCCTTGGGGCGCCTCAGAGTGCGGACCACGTCGCGCTGGCCCTGATGGCCCACTTCTTCGGCTCCGCGATCGCGACGGATCTCTGCTACGGGCGGGCCATTCGGAGGGAACTCTGCCGCTCGATCGAGGGGGCCGAAGACGAACCCGCGCTGTTGGGAACCCCGTCGTGAGCCGCACACGCCGTCGCTCGGCAAAGCGAGTCGTGGAGAGCGACGTCTGCATCATCGGCGGCGGGATCACGGCCGCCATGGTCGCCGAGCGGCTCGCCGAGCGGACCGGCGCCTCGATCACCGTCGTCGAGGCCGGCGAACGGACGGCATCTCTCGATGAACGGTCCGACACCCGGGCGCGGATGCTGGCCTATGGCGAGAATCCCTGGCCCAACGACCATATCCGCGGTCAGACGGGCACGGGCGCCATGTACAATTCCATGGTCGTGGGCGGTGCGGCGATGCACTGGGGCGGCGCGGTCCCGCGCTTTTCCCCGGAGGACTTCCGCCTGCGGTCGCTGTACGGTGTCGCCTCCGACTGGCCTATCTCCTTCGACGACATCGAGCCGTATTTCCAGGAGGCGGAGGAGCGGATCGGCGTGGCCGGCGAACAGGGCCCTCCCGAGTACGACCCCCGCTCGAAGCCCTACCCCATGCCGCCGCTCCCGCTGTCGTACAGCCTCGCACGCATGCGGGAGTGGACGGAAAAGACGGACATCCCATTCTGGACGCAGCCCTGGGCACGCAACACGGAGCTGTACCAGGGGCGGAACATCTGCCGCCGCTGCGACACCTGCTTCGTCTGCCCTACGGGGGCGAAGTACACGCCCGACTTCGCCTTCGACCGGCTGCTGGCGGACGGGCGCATCGACCTCGTCACCCGAACCCTCGTGCGTCGCCTGAGCCTGGAGCCGGGCTCGAACCGGATCGCGGTCGCAGAAGCCGTCGACCAGGACGCACCCGACGAGCCCGTCGAGTTCCGCGCCGGCACGTTCGTGGTCGCCACCGGCCACGCCTGGAGCTCCCACCTCCTGCTACTCTCGGCGAACAGCCGCTTCCCGGACGGTCTCGCCAACCGCACCGGAAACGTGGGGCGGTACATGACGGGACACTGGTACCTCAGCGGCTTCATCAACCTGCCGCTGCGCCTCTACCCCGGCATGTTCGTCTACAACAGCCTCCTGTCCCGCCGCTTTGCGAGTCCGGGACCGCTGGACCGCTACGTGCGCCACGACCTGCGCCTCTGGGAGTCCAACGTCGGCCGCGGCCCGAGGCTCAAGGGCGAAGACGAACAACTCCTCTGGGGCGACGAGATCATGGCCGACTGGAGGGCCCGCACGGAGTCCGAGTCCACCGCGCGCGTCCGCGCCTACTACGACCTCCTCCCGGACCGGGACAGCCGCCTCACGCTCGACGCCGGAAGTACGAACGAGCTGGGCGACCCGATGCCCCGGATCGACTACCGTCCGGCGCAGGAGAGCATCGACCTGCAGGACCACACGGTCGAGACGATCTCCGGACGCTTCGAGGAACTCGCCCGCGCGGCCGGAGGCTCCATGAGGAGCATCGGGCGGCCGTCCGAGCTGTGGGAGCATCCGGGCGGCGGCTGCCGCATGGGCGACGATCCGGCCACGAGCGTCGTGGACCGGTGGGGCCGCACCCACGATCACGAGAACCTCTTCGTGGTGGGGGCGCCAACGATCGTCTCGGGTGGCTGCGCGAACGGGACACTCACGTTCTGCGCCCTCTCCCTCATGTCCGCCGAGGAGATGCAGAGGGGACTCCCCTCGGCCTGACGCGGACGCCTACCGTCACCGCAGGTCGAAGCGATGCGTTTTCGCGATCCGCCCGGCATCCCTTTCCTCGACGCCCGCTTCGGATGCGAAATGCCGCCAGTTGCCGACCGCGGTGAGTACCCGGTCGATGACGCGGCTCGCGGCCGGGATTTTGAGGCCGGAGGTCTCCGCGAACTTCAGCAGGTCGACGCGTTCGAAACCGTCGCGTTTGCCCGCCATGCTCATCTGGTGCCGACCTGTCCATCTCCCCCGCGGATTGTAGGCGTACGCCACGTCGTATGCCGGCGACAGTCGCCACGCCCCGCTACGGTTCATCAGGAACGTGATGTTCTTCACGTGATCGTCCTGATTCCGCGCGACGATGTTGAAGACCGCCCGGCGGTACTGCTCCTCGACCACTGCCATGCCGAGCCCGAGCCTCCGGATCGTCTCCACCGCCTGCTCGTACGCATACGCACCCGGCAGGTTGTAGTCGAAGTGCCGCAATGCCGCGAGGGACTGCATGTGGATCTTCCGCCCCTTCGCGCCGCGATCGAACCGCCGCGTCATGAAGTGGCTCCGGCCGCCCTCGTGATGCAGGCGGCATTCCGACATCTCAATGCCGGCTTCGCGCGCCATCAGGTGATACGCGTGCTCGATCCGCCCGTAGCCGAGCGGATCGGCGAGTTCCCGGTCACGATTGTTGGCGACGCCGTCGAATTTGAGGATCCAGTGCTCGAATCCGGCCTCAGCGTCCACCTGGCCGGACCGGAACTCCCCCGTCTCCGGATTCCACGCGAGCACCGCCTTCGCCCGTGCGCCGCCCGCGGAGGTTCCCACGCGAAGGATGTCCTCGAGCGCTTCGCCGTCTCCGCCGCTGTCGAGCCTGCCCACCAGTCGGCCACGTTCGTCGAGAACCCGGTTGGCGAGATCGACCAGTTGCGCGATCTCAACCCCGCCCCCGTTGCCGCTTCGTAGCGCCGGCTCGAACTCCAGCGCCCCGACGCCGCGCCTTCCGATGTAGCAGAGCCGGTCCACCGGACTGAAGTCCTCGAGACGGCGTCCGGTCTCCGCCAGCCAAACGTCGATCAGCCGGTGGCCAAAACTGTCCGGCAAAGCGTCCGCAAGCAGGCCGGGCAAGCCCCTGAACGCCTCACCGAGCGCGGGGAAGGCATACGGCGTTTCGCGCACGGGCATCGCCATCGGAGAGACCTCGATGCCGGCCGACAGGAACGCGGGATCGTATTGGAACACGCCGACTCCCCGCCCGACATCCCAGGACACGGCGCCGATCCGGCGGCCCCACAGGTTCACGCTTGCGTCAGTCATTCGACTCGTCGGCCCACGACCAGGGATCGCCCGGCGACGCGTCCTTCCGGGGACGCGCGCGCTGCCGTTCCCTTCCGCCGGAGTCCACGCGTTCAATGGGCCGGACTTCCACCGGTGGCACCGCGCTCAACAGACCCTCCCCCAAGCCAAGGGCAATCGCGACACGCAGCAGGCTGTCCAGGCCGGACGGTTGGCCGGCCTCGATGCGGCGAAGCGTGCGCAGTCCTATTCCCGCCTCTTCGGCCAGCGTCCGCTGCGTCACGTTCCTCGCAAGGCGCAGCTTCGCAAGGCGACGCCCCATTTCGGTCCGCAGCGCACGGGAAGTCAGATTTTCGTGCGTCACGCCAGCAGCCAGGATCAGCTCCTATCTCCGCAAACCGCCGTTGGTCCGAGCCCCAGATTGCCGCTGGATCGATGGGATGTCAAGAGGCCATATGTTGCCTCTAATAACGTGCAGTAAACTTATAAGGCCATATATTACCTGTAGCAGGGGCGTCGGTTACGGCCGCTTCTCACCGGCGGTGAGGGCGAAGCGGAGGTAGTTCTCGCGCGGTGGGAGGCTGCACACGGAGTGGGGTGTGAAGGCGCAGGGCGCGTTGTAGGCGCGGTTGAAGTCGATCGTCGTCCAGCCGTCGTCGTCCGGGAAGGGCGCGCGCATGTAGCGGCCCGCCTGGTAGGTGTCGGTCACGGCGGTCGAGTCCCACAGGCTGATGAAATAGGAGCGGCTCGACGCGCCGGCGAAAGCCATGAGGCGGTGCTCCGCCCCGTCGACGCGAAAGACGAGATCTCCGGGCGCGGTGTTCTCGAGGGTCCCGCCCCTCACGTCGGCCAGCGAGACCGTGCGCGGCTCCGGATAGGGCTCGAAGCGTGCCGTCACCCGCCAGTCGTTCGTGATCGGGAAGTACCCGGGAAGCTCGAAGGCATCGAGCCGCGGGGCGTCCGTATCCCAGACCCGGAGCCACAGCCTCTCCGTTCCCGGCTCCGCGTGGACCCGCATCCCGAGCGACCCCAACGCCAGGCGGACCGTCCCCTCGCTACGGTCGTCCGGCAGCGGCATCGGCTCCGTGACGGGGTCGCCGACCGCGCCGGACATCTGGTCTCTCAGACTCAGGCCGCTCCCGGCTTCGGGAACGAGACGCACGGCCCCACCATCGAGGTGGAGGGTTCCGGCCAGGGGCGGCGCGTCTTCCTCCGGCAGAACGATGGCCGCGGACGGATCGGAGCCGAACGTGTTCGCGCCTTCCCGCAACTCGAAGAGCCCATCCCAACTGATGACGCCCGCGTTGGGGTTCGCGAGGCTGCGCCGCCGCCCCTCCCGCCACTCCTCGTGCTCGGCCGCCAGCGCGTCGGACTCCACCGGCGCCGGATCGGGCCACCCGTCGCGGGTGCAGCCACCCGTTGCGGCGCAAAGCAGCGCCGCGGCCAACCCGATGACGGCTTTCCGGCCGATACCGATCAACCCCTCCACCGTTCTCATGTCGCAGCATGCGTCAGGTAACCCGACCCGTGCAACCCGGCAGCAGGAGCAACCTAAGAAAAAGTTTCTTCGTTAGCCGAGGCGTAACGAAAGAAAACGTCATTTTTCTTTCCTTAGCAGCGTCCCGAGAGGGCGTAAGGAAAAGTTCCTTCGTTAGCCGAGGCGTAACGAAAGAAAACGGCAAAAATATTGCTTAGCGGATGTGGACGTGAGATTATCAAGCAGCATCAAGTGAAGATCAAGGCACGATTCGGGTCAAGAATGAAACGTGAAGCGACAGGCACTTACGACGTTACGGTAGCCGGCGGGGAAACCGTACGAGCGTTCATACCCGTAGCTTTGCCACCCTCGCCGGACATCGACCTCCGGGAAGGGCTGCGCCAACCGTTCGAGTCAGCTGCCGCCGCATTGGGGCGACTCGACGCGGTGACCGAGCTTCTTCCGGACGCCGCCTACTTCGTGTACGGATACGTGCGGAAGGAGGCCGTGCTCTCCTCTCAGATCGAAGGTACGCAGTCTTCCCTTTCCGATCTCATGCTGCACGAAGCGGGCGGGGTACCTGGCGTCTTACGGGATGACGTCGTCGAGACATCCAATTACGTCGCCGCATTGTATCACGGAATCCAACGCCTGCAGGACGACAACTTCCCGCTCTCGAATCGCCTCATGCGAGAGATGCATGCCAAGCTTCTCGCGAGCGGCCGTGGCGCGACGATGATGCCCGGCGAGTTCCGGCGTACGCAGAACTGGATTGGGGGTTCGCGTCCCGGAAACGCCGCGTTCGTTCCCCCA
Organism: Candidatus Palauibacter australiensis; assembly: GCA_026705295.1. Taxonomy (NCBI): domain Bacteria; kingdom Pseudomonadati; phylum Gemmatimonadota; class Gemmatimonadia; order Candidatus Palauibacterales; family Candidatus Palauibacteraceae; genus Candidatus Palauibacter; species Candidatus Palauibacter australiensis. The sequence goes on along the minus strand of JAPPBA010000090.1, from coordinate 3,155 downwards.
CCACCGAACCATGTGGAGGAGTGCATGGCCGCGCTTGAGCGGTTCATTCATGCAACCGATGATGATCTGCCCGCTCTCATCAAAGCGGGACTCGCGCATGTGCAGTTCGAGACGATTCATCCGTTCCTCGACGGAAACGGGCGTCTGGGTCGCTTACTGATCACGTTGATGTTGTGCGATGCCGGACTCCTGCGTGAACCCCTCCTGTATCTCAGCCTCTACTTCAAACAGCATCGGGACACCTACTACCGACTCCTCAACGACATGCGTCGCACGGGAGATTGGGAAGCGTGGCTCCGCTTCTTTCTCGAAGGTGTGCACGAGGTGGCAGAGGGTGCTGTTGCGACCGCCCGATCCGCACTCGAACTCGTCGCGGACAACCGTGCCCGGATCCAGGAGGGACGACGGGCAAGTTCAACTCTACGGGTACACCGCGCGCTGGTAGAACGCCCGGTCGACAGCATCAACGGACTCGCTGAGCGCACGAGTCTCTCCGGTCCGACGGTCGCCGCCGCTCTGAAGTCCCTCGAAGAGTTGGGCTTCGTGAGCGAAATTACGGGCCGCCAGCGGGGCAAGATCTTCGCCTATGACAGTTACCTCGCCGTTCTCCGGGAGGGAACGGAGGAACCGCCGGGATAGCGCCAGCGACACCCGACGCCGAGGGTCTCCATTCAGGGGACCAACTCCTCCAGGGCGTTGGGGTCGCGGGGGAGGGCGTCGGTGATGACTTCGGCGCCGTCTTCGGTAACCAGGAGGACCTCTTCCACGAACGCCGAGACGCCGAGGTCGTGGTTGTAGTACCACGGCTCGATCGTGAACACCATCCCGGGCGCGAGCGGTTCGTCGAGAAGGGCGGGATCTCCGGTCGAGAGCCCGATGTGGTGGCCGAAGAAGGAGGGCGTCTGCATGTAGCGCTCCTCCTCGTCCGGGATCGCGTCGTACGCCACCTGCGTGAGTTCGCGCAGGGTGACGCCCGGGCGCACGGCGGCAATGACGGCTTCCGTTGCCCGGGTGCTCACGAGGAGTTTCTCGCGCTGGATCTCGGTGAAGGCGCCGTTCACGGGGAACGTGCGGCCGACGTCGCTCACATATCCGTTGATCTCGCACCCCACGTCGAAGATCACGAGGTCGCCGTCCTCCATCCGGCGGTTGCGGCGGTCGTAGTGGGCCGCGAGGACGCGCCACGGCCAGAGGCTGTTGGGGCCCGACTTGATGATCGGCGTGAAGGGGATGGACTGGGCGCCCGCCTCCCGGCAGGCGCGCTCGAACTCGCCCTGGAGCGTGCGCTCATCGACCCCCGGCCGAACGAGGGCGGCGGCGGCCCGGATCCCGGCCATCGTGGCGTCGGCCGCGCGCCGCATGCGCATGATCTCGGCGGGGGACTTCACCATGCGCAGACGCGCGACGATCTCGAACGCGTTCACCAAGCGCGCGTCCGGATAGTCGTCCCGCAGTCGCCGGATCAGAGATGCCGTGGGGTCGAGGCTCCCGACCAGCGGGACGACCGGATCGGAGACCTCACCCGCGGCGCCCGCGTTCACCCGAAGGATCTCGCCCCTCCCCACGCGCTCGCGGAGAAAGCCTTCGAGTTCGGCGATGTCGCGATAGTCGTCCGCGCCGCCGATCCCGCGGATCCGGTAGTCCTCGAGCAGCGGGCGGCCCGGGAAGTCGTTCGGTCGGCCCGGGTTCTCGAAGCGCGGATCCCGCTGCGGCATGAAAAGGATCGCGAGGTCGCGCCCTGCGTCCAGCACAAGCATCGACTGGGGGACTTCCAGCCCCGTCAGGTACCAGAAGTCCTCGAGCTGCCGGAACGTCTCGCCGTGCGTGATGCCGTCCGACGAGGGGACGAGCAGGAGACCGCCCCCGGTGGCGCGCAGGCCGTCGAGGATGCGGTTGCGGCGAAACTCGTATTCCTGCGGGCGGAAGCCCGGGCGGACCCAGTCGGAGTAACGCTGCTCCGGCGTCTGCGCCGAGAGCGGATCCGGACCGCCCGCGACGGAGCCCGCGCCCGGCAGGCCCGCGAGCAGGCAGCTCGCGACGAGCAGGCTACGGGTCCGATGGGCGGGCACCGCGTTCAAAGCCGCCACACCACGAGGAACTGGACCACGCTCTCCGACACATCGGTCCCCAGCTTGTTACGCCAGTACTGGTATTCGACGCCGCTCATGAGGCGACCTCCGTCTCCCCCCAGGATCCGGCCGATGTCCACGGTCAGCTGCGGCTGGGCGAGGATCCAGGCACGGACTTCGTTGCCGAACTCGTCCGTCACCGCGCTGATGTACTCCGCGTGGCCGGTGAAGGTGAAGGTCTGGCCCAGCATCTCCCACGTCGCGAGCCAGTTCACGTCGAACATCCAGCCGTTGTCCGTCGCCGGCGCGCCGCCGTTGTCGACCCCGCTCGAAGCGTCAACGAGGCGGGCGAAGTCCGTATTCAGAAAGATGAACCCCGGAATGTCCCACGACGCGCGGAACCCGGGCGTGTACTTGAGCACCTTCGCCTGCGAGCCGTAGTTCACGCCGCCGAGCAGGGCGAAGTCGCGGATCGGGCCGAAACCCGCGCGGCCGCCGCTGATCTTCCCCAGACTCAGCGAGGGATACCACTCGCCGTACAGGTCCTTCTCGTTGAACCCGTCGTTCCCCCCGTCCGCCGTGTAGTCGAAGAACATGAAGTGGTCGCCCCAGGACCACTGCGCGGCGTGCTGGAAGGTGACGACGGTCGTTCCGTGTCTCGTGTCCGCGAACGGGTTCACGAGCTTGCCGAGCTGGAGCTGGAATTCCGCCTGGCCGGCCGCGGCCGCCGGCGCCGCGAGGAGGAGCAGAACTGTGGACAGCCCGCAAAGTGACCGTGCGGTCTGATTCATTCAGCCTCTCTATCGAGGAGGAGCAGGGCCAACGTGTCACGCGCCGGGAGGTTACAGCCAGATGAACTTCGCGGCGAACACCAGCGCCACCACGAGCAGCATCGGCGGACACTCGCGCCAGCGGCCCGCCAGCACCTTGATGGCGACGTAGGTGATGAAACCGAGGCCGATTCCGTCGGCGATGGAGTACGTGAGGGGTATGGCGATCGCCGTCACGACCGCGGCGGCGGACTCCGTGATGTCGTCCCATTCCACGTCCTTCAACGCGCGCGCCATGAGACACGCGACGTACAGG
>JAPPBA010000089.1 GCA_026705295.1 Candidatus Palauibacter australiensis | reverse complement strand
CTCCCTTTCGTAGAATCGGGTCACGAACTGCTCGAACAGCTTCCACATGGTTGCATCGTCGCGCCGGAAGTCCCGAAACGTGGTGCGACCGGTCTTCTCGTCCACGATCGAACTCTCGTAGAGGAGTCGGCACACGGAGAGCAAGAACTGGTGGAGGCGACGACTGCCCCCGAGTTGGACCCGTCCGAAGGTGCTCCGCTTAAGCCGCAGGTGCGAAATGCCATCGAGCCTGCTGTATGCTGATCGGACCTCGGCGCGGACCCCGCGGTGCAGCCCGGTCTCGCGGGCCAGCAGGTTTTTCAGCGACGTCCGCAAGATGCGGTTCGACAGGATGTCTGCGGACAGCTCCTCGAAGTCGCAAGCCGCTCGCCCGCGGGCCCGCAACGCTCGTTTGGCGGTGTCGCTTACGGCCAGCTTACCGCGGATCCCCGCCAGATCCTCCCTCCGTTCTACGTACCCGCGATCGATCCCTCGCCGAAAGAGCCGGTTCACGCCCGTGGCGAGCACCTTGCCCAATAGGTCATGCACCGACGAGAGGCCGGCCAGCGAGGCCAGCCGCTTGGTATCCCGCTCCTGCGCGTGCCCCCACGCGTAGCAGAGAAGGTAATAGACGTTTAGGATCGGGATGGATTTCAAGTCACTCCGTTGCCCTTGAGCCTCGCCACGGTCATCTCTATATCCGTGGGTGAATCGAACCAGTACTCCCGGAGAAGCGGCTCGATCTGGGTGTCTACGACATGCTCGTACCACGCGTCGGAGGCCACCTCACCGTCGCCGGGGACGAAGTAGCTGTGACCGATCTCGAACCCGCGGCCGAGTTCGTTGTCGTTTCGGATCTTTTCGTTCAGTTCGCCCATCCGTTCCGATATCCGGCGAATCAGCTCCGGCTTCGCGCCCTTCATTTCCAGGTATCCCTCGAACTCGGCCGTGCCGTACGCTGGCTCGAGCGTCGCGAACGCGAACCGTCGCCGCAGCGCGTAATCCACCAAGGCCAGCGACCGGTCGGCCGTATTCATCATGCCGAGGATATGCACGTTCTGCGGCACGTGGAACCGATCGTCCGAATATGTGAGCGCTAAGGCATACTTGTCGTTGCGCTTGTCCGCCTCGATCAGCATGAGAAGCTCACCGAAGATCCGCGACAGGTTACCCCGATTGATCTCATCGATGATGAACACGTGCGGCGTGTCGGGCTTCTCCCGCGCCCGTTCGCAGAAGCGGTGAAACACGCCGTCCTTTAGGTCAAATCCCCCAGTCTTGGTAGGCCTGAACCCCTGGACAAAATCTTCGTAGGCGTACGACTGGTGGAACTGGACCATCTCGATGGGTTCGTCATCCTCGTAGCCGATCACGCACCAGGCGAGCCGTCGAGCGATGAATGTCTTCCCGGTACCGGGCGGACCCTGGAGGATCAGGTTCTTTCCGGTCCTGAGCGAAGCAACCAGCCGCTCGAGACGCTCACGGGCAATGAAGAGATCCCCATGAGCGTCATCAACCGTGAATTCTCGCCTCGCGTATCCCTCGAGGTCCATGCGCCAAAACGCAAAGCGCACCCAAAGCTTGTGGGGCGTGAAATCGGTAAGCCGCTTGGGTGCGATACCACGCCTGTGTTCCGGAATCGAAATCGGGTGCTTGCAACGGCGCCAGACGACCGTTCTGCTGTGAGCAAGATCCCACGAGCCCTCTGGATCGTACCGGTAGTCTCCCCGAACTTCGCCCCAGCCGAGCCACTCTTTCTTGCCCTCAACGGCGATGACGATATCGCCCGCTTTCATTTCGTTTCCGAAGTTGAAGAGGAAAAACGCGCGCTGGGAGGGATTCTCTCCATGTCCGCGACTCATCAGTTCTTTCTTGATGTCCGGCTCGCTTCTCCGAAGGTCGCCCAACTCTCCCCAACCGATCGTGACTATGCGGCGCTTCAGCCAAGCCGACCACAGGTTTGGGTTGCCGGCACCCACGTTCATGAGCCACACGCGCTCTGCCGCGTCGAAGCGTTCTCGGAACCAAGCATCCGCCTGGCCGGATTGCCAGAGTTCACTCACCGGACGTGCATAGAAGTGGAATCCGTCCTCATGTTCCCGCTGAATGCGCGTACGAATGACAAGTATGGCCTTGTCGACGTGAACCATGTCGCCGCTACCGACGCCAGCACCGTCGTGCAGGAGCTTGACGATCTCTCTCTTGGCAGTCCCGCTGATGATCGATTCGAATTGATCCGGAAATAGCAGGAACAGAAGCGCATGCCGGAACATGCTTCCTTCGGCGAACTCGGTGGAATCGAGCCAAGTCGCGAACTCCCATGGCCGAGCCAAGTATTCCGATCTCATGTCCGGTTCGAGCGAAAACCACGCCAGCATCGAGACTATGAGGAAGCGGAACTCCATCCAGCCTTGGTTGTATCGCTGGCCCACATGGACGACGCCCGCTCCGAGGACGGTGTCGTCCAAGAGGGGATGTGCATCGCGGAAAGCGCGCCCGGACCAATCCCAGATGTCCACGATGAGTTGTCGCTTATTCGCGGGCTTCCGCGATTGCCGGTTTGCGATGAGGAGGTACACCCACGTCATCTCGGCCCAAAGGCACTTGGCGTCCGGCGAACCCGGCGCGAGTTGCTTCTCAAGCTTCTCCAGAAACGACGGTCCCGAGTCCTCCTCAGGACGATCAACGAACAACCTCCGCAGCTCCTCGAAGTTCGGCCGAGTCCACAGCGACCGTCCCGAAAAAAGCGATCCCTCCTCTAGAAGACACCTCTGCCTCCACTCCTTGGCTGAAGCCAAGATCGTCTCGGTGTTCTTCAGGCGGCTCAAGATCGTTTCCCGTGTTTGGTGACGTGGGGTTGGCGGCGTGCAAGATGCGGAGCGCTCCTCGTATCTCGCAAATCGGCGGCATCCAGACGTCTCCGCAAAGCGCCGAACGCGCCACGCGTTGGCGGTCTCCGCTGGCACCGGAGGTGGTCGGCTACTCTGCACGCGGGCGGTTCGTGTTGCCGACCGATTCGTGGTACGGTACGCTACGGATTCGCCATTTCTGGTTCAAAGGCCACGACCGCCACACCGGGAACGGGGGCAGCACCAACCCATGTCTAAGCGGCTGACATCGAGGATCGAAGATCTCGCCGAGCGTATCGGCGCCGGTAGTTTCAGGAGCGAAGCCGAAATCAGTCGCGGCGTCGTAACGCCCGTGTTTCATGACTTGGGGTGGCCGGTATTCGAAGTTCAGATCGTCGTACCGGAGTTTAGGATCGGAACCAGGAAGGTCGACTACGCCCTCTGTCACCCGCCTGGGAAACCTGCCGTCCTCGTGGAGGTGAAGGATTTAGGAAAGGCAGATGGGAGGGGGGAGCGACAGCTTTTTGAGTATTGTTTCCACGAAGGTGTGCCCGTCGCCGTTCTCACGGATGGGCGGACTTGGAGTTTCTTTTTTTCTACGGGACAGGGGAGCTATAAGGAGAGGCGGTTCGCTCAGGTCGACCTTGTCGAGGATCCATACAGCACTTCTGCTGCGGTTCTGGCAAGATACCTGGCGATAGGTGACGTCCGATCAGGAGAGGCGCGGAAACGCGCCCAGGACGACTACGAATCGGCTCGATTCCAGCAGCAAGCTGCGTCAGAATACGCCTCCGTGTGGCGGAAACTGCTATCAGGGCCCGAAGCGTTCCTGCTAGAGTTGTTCCTGGAGGAAGTAGAAGGTGTAACCGGTGTCAGGCCGGATTCCGACCGTGCGGCTGAATTCATCCGTAGCCAAACTGGGTCGCATGAGATGGAACCGATACCGCGGCCGCCGAAGGAGCCACCAAAGGTGGACCCTAGGCCGAGGACACCGACGGAGGATTTGCCCTTCCTTACGTTTGATGGCAAGACGGAGACCTTCAGGTCAGGGACCGACGTGTTTGCCGCCGTGTTCTCCAAGCTCGCAGCGTTGGATCCCGGATTCTGCAGGCAGTATTCCGACAAGCATCGCGGTAGCAAGCGACGGTACGTAGCTAGGAGCAAAGAACTCCTTTATCCCGGAGCGTCTCATCTTGAGGGCCAATCCCGACGCCTTCCGGGTGGTTGGTGGCTGGCTACGCACTGCAGCAACGCTGGCAAGGTGAAGCGGGTCAGGAAGGCGTGCGAAGTGGCCGGCTTGGAGTTCGGTCGCGACCTCATCGTCCATATTCCGACTGGATCTCGAAAAGGGGACTGACCAGTCAGGCGCCTGGTGGCACCACACCAACGTTAACCACATGACGCCGATCCGTGTTCTTATGCCGTTCGACTCCCCGACAAGCCGTTGAGGGGGTTGTTGGCTCTAACCGCTGGATCTCAGATTCTCGGGGATCTCGGGCGGCTGCTCCCATCGTTCCAGACCACTCAACCAGTGTGCTCCGAGTCCGCACTCGTAATGGACAGTTTCGTCGCATATGACACTACGGGCGTAAGCGTGAAGAGACTCCCAGCCGCTCCGAAGCTCTCGCCCAAACCATGCGAGAGCGGCCAAGTCCATACGCTCTTCGAGAGTCAATTCCCGAAGCATGCGCTGAAGCCTCACATATGGTTCCAAACGGCCCGGCCGCGTGTTCATCGGCACAGGTCGGACAATGCGGTCGTTCTTCTCACGCTCTGAGTTCGCCAATCGGTCCTCTTCATCCCTCCAGGCATCGTATGTCCTGCTCAGCGCCTCGACCTTGTCACGTTGTATCTGAGGTGGAGGGTCGCGTTGCGCGTCTATTTCCGTGAACTCTCGAATGTAGACCTTACGTTCTTCCCGCAGCTCCTGTGGCGTCGGCTCGGGCGCGGACCTCAGATCAAGCGACCAGAGGGGGAACGGCCAATGGTCGATGACCGTCCGCGCCAGGAGAGCAGCGTCGCTCTGCGAGCACAACCCGCTCTCCATCACACGAAACAGGGTCTCTCTTATTTTGCGGGATAGCTCGGGGAATCGGGTGTCCGGCCTCGGCCTGAACGGGCGCCATACGTCCGCGACGATGGACAAGCCGGACGGAGTTGTCACTCCCAAACCGAGAAGCGCCCGAGCTACGAGGAGAGACGTGGGCGTGGCTTCGCTGTACTGCCACGGTTCATCCTCTGCGGTCGGAGAAACCCAGTCGTACTCACCGTCCTGCTCGGTGATGTCTTGGACGTAGTCCACATACATGGAACGTTCCCGGTTGGTCGTGGCGGAATTTGAGAAGATCCAGTCGACGTCATTGGGCCCGTCCAAGTAGTAAGGGCGTCGCTCTCGGTCGATCGCCCGCTTCACCTCGGCAAAATCTGCCGACCGCCACCAGCAGGCTTCCGCGTAGATGTGTTTTGCAAGATGGTTGTAGAAGCCCTTCAGAGTCCTGGATCGGTCTCCAGCCTCGGAGGGTGGACAGCGTACGGCGTCAACGAGAATCAGGACCTTCGCCGCTTCCTCTTGAGCCAGAGCCCGGACGATGGCGGCACCGCGATGCTCACCGATGTCGACGAGACGGTGAGCCAGCGCATCCAAGCTGTCGGCATGCTCGACAACATGACGAATGCCCTGGGAAATCTCTTCGAGAAACCGTTCGTCGGAGAGTTGAACCAAATCAGCAATTGCACGTCTCACGGATACCCCCTGTCGTTCAACGTCATCGAGCAGGCCACAAGGTTGAATCGCCAAGCTAAGGCAGCCGCATTGACCTCGCGTCTACAATGCTCCGAGCCCGGCACGCCCCATCACGTCCGGGCGTCCGACCGGTTGGTTGGCGACGGGGATGTGGTTCTCGAGCGTACCACGAATGTGGTCGCGGCTCACCACCGATTGCGATCCGCGCCACGGAGTTGACAGCGTGACGAATGTGTAGTATTTACGACACATGACACGATTTGGGAGCACGGTTCGAGAGCTTCGCGAGCGGCTTCGTCAGGACGATCCCCGCTTCTCGCTGCGGCAGGTGGCCCAGCGCGTCGGGATCGAGCCCGCGTACCTGAGCAAGATCGAGCGGGGTGACGTGGCGCCGCCCTCGGAGGCGACGACGGGCCGGCTGGCGGAGGAACTCGGCGTCGACCGGGACTGGCTCCTCGCGCTGGCGGGGAAGGTCTCCAGCGACCTCCAGGAGATCATCCGGCGGCATCCGGAGTCGTTCGCGGAGCTGATCAGGAAGCTGAAGGAGGCGCCGGAGGACGCGATCCTCCGTGTCGTGCGGGAGGTGAGGGACGGGGAGTGGTAACGAAGACGAGAGACAAGAGGAGCGAAGAGAGATGATCACCCTGGAGAACGACCGCCTGCACTTCCGGTTCCCCGAGGTCCACGAGAACGCGCGATGTTCGGTCTCGTTTCAGCGTACGTTGCGCATCCCGGATGACGGCGCGCCGCACCACCTGCCGCCGGGCCTGGGCAACTTCCCGCTGCGGCATGTGGACGACTACAAGTCCCGCCTGCCTGCCGAGTGGCTTCGGCGCGGCGGCGTGCTCATGCCGATGCACCAGGCGGAGGCGATGTGGATCAGCTTCGGCTCCCGCCCCTATTCGAGCGCCCCCGACTACCCCTTCGCCGTGAAGATCGCCACCGGCAAGGTGTGCGCCGTCACCGGCGAAAACTGGACGGAGCACCTCAACCGGGACCCGCAGGACTACGTCGTGCTCCCCGATCAACCCTGGATCGACGGCTACTGCGTCGAGAAGGGCGAGATCCGCCAGTTCATCGCCATGCCCCTCGGAGAGGGCTACACCGTCGAGGAGCAGATCACCGGCGCGGCGGAACACGGCGGCATCCAGATCATCGCCTACCCAATGAAGGCCGAGCGGTACGAAGCGATCCTCGCCGAATACGAAGACAGGTTCGCCGATCGCATGGCGGTGTTCTCCGAACATGTGGTCGCAGCTTCGGCGCCTCCCGCGGCCCCGAGCATGGGACTCGCCCCCGGCGGGCGCATGCGGCAGGAGATCTACGACGACCCCTACGGCCTCGACTCGTGGGACCAGCGCCACGCGAGCCGGTGCTTCGTCACGATCGCCAATTCCGGGCAGTGGATGGCGATGACCGGCGAGAAGCCCCCGACCACGCCGCCCACGGCGAAACAGTACGCCGACGCCGGCCTGCCCTGGTTCGACTACTACGACGGGGACGCGACGGCCGTGGCGGGCGCGGAGAAGTTCGCAGACGTCTCGAGCGTGGCCGAGATCGGCGCGATGAAGGGCGAGATGCCGCTACCCGAGAACGAATCGCTCACCGAAACCCGCGTCGTCCGACTCGTGCCCACCGCCCCGCGGCCGGTCCGCGAGCCCGATCCGGACTAAACGGAGTTAGCTGTCCAGGTCCTTACTCTTCTTCTCTGCCTTCTCCCGCTCGTACTCTATCGGCCACGCCTTCTGCTTCTCCGTAAAGCCCGCATAGTCGTTGTCGCGATTCCTCTCGTACAACCATATGCCCAACCGATACATAGCCCACAGCCCTACGAAGGCGAGAAACAACGAGTATATCATGTCGAACTTTACATCACCGCTCACGTCCCCCCCCTCGCGTCAGCTTCGTCCTTCGCCTTCAACTCCGCTGCGTACGCTTCTATCCGGTCACGCGCAGCGCCCTTGTAGCGGCTGAAGTCACCCGACCGCGCATCTTCCTCGTACTTGCGCTTGCCGTACCGCAGAAACGCCTTGACCCCGGCTGCCAGCAGGACGACGGCCAAGGCCAGCTTCAGCCCCTCCAGTACCGGGTCCATGTCAGCCTACGAGTTCGCCACGTTCCGGGGGGTCGGTCTTGTCGGCAGCCATGCTTCAACGTCGCAGGGCCGTTCGCGTGCGGCAACATGTCGGCACGAGCGCCGCTACAGCTGCGCAAGCCCCTCCGTCCCGAACCGTTCCGCGGCCTCCAGCACCTCCCGCACGTCGTCCCAGGTCGTGTTGTAGTTCACGATGCACAGCCGGAGCGCGAACCTGCCGGACACCTCGGCGGAGGACATGAACGCGTCTCCGCCGACGGGCTGACGGACGGCGGGGGAACCCGTTTAGGGGGGTCGGCACCATCCGATCTGCATGGATTTCATGCATTTTGGCTCTGTGCCGCCATGCCGGCGCGGCGCAGGATTAAACCCCCGTCGTACGAAACAAAATCGTGAAGGAGCCACATTTGAGCCGGCCGCAGATTCTCATCTTCGCGACCATCGGAGCGTGCGTAGCCTGGATCGCAGCTTGCGGTGACGGTTCCACCGATCCGGTCCCGCCCCCTCCGCCGCCCCCGGAGCCGCCGCGGGCGACGACGGTGATCATCAGTCCGCCCAGGGCTGAACTCACGGCTCTGGGGGAGACCTTGCAGCTCGCGGCCCAGGTGCGCGACCAGAACGGGCAGGCGATGTCCGGAGTGACGGTCACCTGGTCAACCGGCAACGCCGCGGTTGCGACGGTGGATGCCTCCGGACTGGTCACGGCGGTGGGCGACGGCACCGCCACGATCTCGGCGACCGCCGGCTCCGCTTCCGGGAGCGCGGAGATCACGGTGGACCAGGCGGACCGCGCCGCACTGGTGACGCTGTACGAGGCGACGGGCGGGCCCAACTGGATCGATGCCACGAACTGGTTGTCCGACGCGCCCCTGAACGAATGGTACGGGGTGACTGCGAGTGCGGACGATCAGGTGGGGGCAGTGTCTCTTCGGAGCAACAACCTTTCGGGCACAATCCCGCCCGAACTCGGCAACCTAGCGGAACTGATCGGTCTGTCTCTGGCCGGCAACGACCTTGCGGGCGATTTCCCTGCCTTCCTGCTGGAGCTTCCCAGCCTGCAGCTCCTCTCTCTGGGGGCCGGATTCTGCGCTCCTGCCGATTCCGACATCCGTGCGAGGCTCAATGAACTGAGCACCGACGTGATCCCCTGCCTGGATCCCGGCGTGCGCCTGTTGCCCAGCGCGCTGATGCGGGAGGACGGGAACGGCCTGTCGCTCGCGCTCCCGGACGAGTTCCGCACCCCTTCGGCGGTGACCATCTCGGACTCTTCGGTTGTGGCCGCTTCGGTGACCGAGGGCTGGCTTGCGCTGTTGCCCCTCGGAACCGGATCCGCGGACGTGACGATTCTCCCGGCCGCCGGCGGGGACAGTGCGGTCGCCTACGTCGTGGTGCGCGACCCCGTGGGGACGTTCGGCATCGACATCGTCGTCGACGAGCCCGTGCCGCTCGGCTACGGCCGGGCCATGACGGAGGCTGCGGACTGGTGGTCCGACATCCTCGACGGAACCGAGTGGCCGGACCGCGAGGCCGGCTGCCCGAACAGGGACCCGTTCGGCGGCAAGGTGAAGGCCCTGGCGGACGAACTGCTTGTCGTCACCCGAATGGAAGAGCTCGAGGGGATTGCGGGCTACGCCTCTGGTTGCTTCTTCCCGGCTGGCGGTGGTCGAGAGGCTCCGGCGCTCGACCCCGGCGGCGGGTACGTGGTGATGGGTGGGTTCCCCAGCCAGGGGCTGGCACGCCACGAGATCGGCCACCTCCTCGGGTTGGTTCATTGGCGGTCGGAGGAGGGTCTCGCCACCTCGGACTGCGGGTACTTCACAGGTCCGCACGCGGTGGAGGCCTTCCGCGCCGGTGGAGGCGATCCCGACCTGCCCGGCGTTCCCATTCAAACAAACTGCGGGTCGCATTGGCACGAGGCCATCGTGAATTACGAACTCATGGGTCCCTTCGGCGGTTGGGATGCCAATTCGATCTCCCTGGGCGCCCTGGTGGACGCAGGCTACACGGTGGACTTGTCGAAGGCGCTGCCCTGGCCTCGGGGTGCCGGTGCCGCCAGACAAGCGGCGGCCGCGGAGTTCCGCCGGGACATTGTGCTGGGCGAGCCGCGCATCTTCGTCGAGCGCAGGCCGCGGAGACCGCCCCGCTGATCGGGGGGCCTACGGCATCATCGCGGCCACGGCGCGCATCCGCTCGGCCAGGTTCCGCACGGCGCCGATGTAGACGCGTTCCCAGCCGGGCAGGTCCGCCCGGTCGTCGGTCTCGATCTCGTAGCGGAGGCCCGGCAGCATCCACGAGGCGTAGCCGCTGAACGGGTCCGGCGAGACGTAGATCGAGCGGCTCCACGGCCGGCCCTGGAGTCCCCGGTCGTTCAGCCAGGCCTTCTCCAGTCCGATCAGCGCCCGGTTCACGGCCTCGGCCTGCGCCGCGTCCACCTCCCCCGAGCCGAGCCAGCGCTCGCGCGCCGCCACCAGGACCGCGGCGGCCTCGTCCAGCCCCCGCGTGGTGTCGACGAGCCGCGACAGGTCGACCCTCAGGCCGCGCTGGGCCGCGACGTCGTACAGCGTCTCGACATGGGTGCGGGTGTCGGTCGCGTAGCGGACCACGTCGTAGGGGAGCACGTCGGCGTTGGCGAAGCGGAGCGCGAGGATCCCGTCGGCCCGGGCGATCATCGGCCCGTGGGCGAACGTGCTGTCCCCGAAGCGCTCGTACCAGGCGAAGTTGTCGTAGTTGGAGTGGTAGACGCCGCCGGGGTTGCCGGAGGAGAGCGAGCCGGACGGCACGCCCGCGTGGGTGTAGAAGCCGACATGGTCGGAGCCGCCGCCGAGGTTGCCGAGGCCGGGTTCCATCGCTCCCTCGCCCGCGCGCTCCAGCCACCAGTCGTACAGGGGTTCGCCGGTGCCGGGGTACGTCACCGCCTTCGTGGCCTCGATGATCTGCCCCTTGAGCGACGGCGAGGAGGAGCTGCCGAAGTTGGCGCCCGACACGGCGGCGTCGGCGTTGATGTAGGCGATCGCGTTCGCCTCCAGCGACTCGCGGAACTCCTCGACCCACTCGGTCGAGCCGATGATGCCGTACTCCTCCGCGTCCCAGTGCGCGATCATGATCGAGCGGCGCGGCCGGCACTCGTCGTCCCGCGACATCTCGCCCAGCGCCTCGGCGAGGGTCAGCAGCATCGCGGTGCCGCCGTTGGGGTCGATGGCGCCGAAGCCCCAGGGGTCGTAGTGCGCGCCCAGGATGAACCACTCGTTCGGGAACTCGCTGCCGAACACGGTGCCCACCACGTTGGTCGCGCGGGTGAGCTTCATGGGCTGGTTGACGCGCACCCGCACCGTGAGGTCGGGGCCGCCCTCGATGCGGTAGGCCACCTCCATCCCCGCCGCCCAGCCGGGCGGGACCTCGGGGCCGGTCATGCGGGACAGGATCTCGGTGGCCGCCTCGTAGCCGACGGGCAGGACGGGGATGTTGTGCAGCGGCACCTCGGAGGGGTCGAGGCGCTCCACCTGCCGGCCGCCGCTACGGCCGTCTCCGGGCGCGCCGTCAAGGGGCAGCGCGGGTTCGAACGGCGTGAGCGGGTCGCCGGTCCAGGGGAGGGTGAGGACGGAGCCGCGCTGGATGGTCTCCCCGTTCATCATCGGGCCTTCGGGGTAGGAGGCGAGTCCCGAGAATCCCGGATCGTTGAACATGATGACGCCCACCGCCCCCCGCTCCTCGGCGAACTTCACCTTGTAGCCGCGGAAGTTCCCGCCGTAGCGGGCGATCACGACCTTTCCGGCCAGCGAGATGCCCATCTCGTCCAGCGCCAGGTAGTCCTCGCGGCGGCCGTAGTTGGCGTAGACGACCTCGCCGGTGACGTCGCCCGAGCCGGAGAAGGCGTTCCACCCGTTGAGCAGGTCGGGGTGGCCGGAGAAGCGGTCCTCGGCAAGGGCGGGCTCGCGGTTGGAGAGCTGCATCGCGACCGGCGTCACGATGTGTACCTCGACGTCGTCGGTCAGCTCCGGCAGGTAGACGTCGTAGGGGTGGCGCGTCACCGTCAGCCCCGCCTCCTCCATGGCCCGGGCGAGGTAGTCGCCGACCCGTACCTGGGCCTCCGACCCGGCCGGGTGCGGGTTCTCGGTGATCGTGCGCAGGTGCTCGCGGAACGACTCGGAGCGGGGCAGATCCAGGAACCGGGCCTCGCAGGCGAGCTGCGTGACGGCGCGGGCCGCGGTGAAGCCGGTCAGCCCGGGCTCCTGCGCGGCCGCGACCGCGGGGCGCGCCACAAGTACGGCGGCGAGGAGCAGCGGGGCGGCCGCGCGAGCGGGGACGAGGGACGCTGGCATCTTGCGGATCTCCTGGCGTGAGAAGCGCGGACTTCGCAGCGCGTCAATAGCTCGCGTCGAGTCCATTCGTCAAGCGCTGGTCTGCCTTCAGTCCCGGTGCGCCGCCGGCAACTCTCGACGGGGTCAGTGCGTCTCGGCGTTCGGATTCAGGATATGATCGAGATTTCGCGCGCCGTGGATTACGCGCAGAATCGTGATGGGCGTACTCTCCCACTCGTAGAGCACGATCCAGTCGAAGACGCGCCACCACCGGACTCGTTCGCCCGTGGTGTCAAGGCGTTTCGATCCGGAGTTCGGCATCTCAGTCAGATGCTCGAAGGCATCCACGAATCGCCGGTGGACGCGTAGCGCGCGATCGACGCCGGATTGTTCCGCCACGTAGAGGAGGATCTCCTCGAGTTCTGCCTCAGCGGTCTGGCTGAGCCGGTAGCCAGCCGACACTCAGCCCTGTGCCTCGATTCTCTCTCTCAACCGCTGCATGGCCGCGGGTCCGTCCGACACACGGTCGTCCGCCAGTTCGCGAAGGGCGGTGTCGGCGATGTGGCGGAAGTGCGCCTGGACGCGATCCAGAAGCGCGGGGGGGATCCGGTTCTTTTCCTCTTCGCTCAGACCTTCGTAGACCCACTTCTCGAGGAGCCTTCGGTGCTCCGCCTCCTCCAGCAGGCGCAACCCATGCCGTACGACTTCGCTCGCCGTACGGTAGTCCCCCCGCGAGACCAGCCGCTCGATGAACGCGTCCTGTTGCGGAGGAAGCGAGACGTTTCGCGTTTGTCTGGTAGCCATGCTGGAAGGTCGCACGTACCGGACGTTGTGGCAACAATTGCTACACCGAGGGAAGCCAGCCGCTGCCTACCGCTGCTTCAGAGCCTCCGTCCCGAAGCGCTCCGTTGCCTCCAGCACGGCCCGCACGTCGTCCCACGTCGTGTTGTAGTTCACGATGCACACCCTGAGCGCGAACTTGCCGGATACGACGGCGGAGGAGACGAATGCGGGGTCCTCCCAGAACAGGCGGGCGAGCACCTCGCGGTTCAGTTCGTCCAGGGTTTCCTCGGCGATCTCCGCGCCGGTCTCCCCGCTGGAGGGCCGGAACCGGAAGCACACGATGCTCAGCGTCGCCGGGCTCAGACACTCGAGCGCGGGGCTCGCGTCGATGTAGGCTTCCGCGCGGGCCGCCAGGTCCAGGCCGTTCGCGATGCTATCCCGGAACGCGGCCATCCCGAACGTCTGCACGGACATCCAGATCTTGAGCGCGCGGGCGGACCGGCTCATCTGCAGCCCGCGATCCGTCAGGTTGGGGTGCCCCGATCCCCACAGGGAGTCCTGGAGGAAGGTCGGCTGCACCCCGAACGGCTCCTCGAGCGTCGACACGTCCCGCACGAGCAGGCAGCCGACCTCGTAGGGCTGGAAGAACCACTTGTGCGCGTCGAGCCCGACGGAATCCGCCCGCTCGATGCCGCTGAGGAGCTTCCGGCCGCGTTCGGTCACGACGGCGAACCCGCCGTATGCGGCGTCCACGTGGAACCAGATGTCCTCCGCCGCGCAGAAATCCGCCAGCTCGGGCAGCGGGTCGATGGCGCCGGTCGCGGTGGCGCCGGCGTTCGCGCACACGGCGATGGGGTTCCGGCCGGCCGCGCGGTCCTCCGCCACCATGCGCCGGAGCGCATCGAGGTCGATGCGGGAGCGGCCGTCGCTCGGCACGATGCGGGCGTGATCCGGCCGGATGCCCGCGATCTTCACGGCTCTGACGTGGGCGGGATGGCTCTGGTCGCTCATGTACACGGTGGCGCGCTCCGGGTAGCCCGCGGCCTCCCGCGCCGCCACGAGCGCGTCCAGACTCGCGGCGGACCCTCCGCTCGTGAGCAGCCCGCCCGCCGTCTCCGGCATGCCGAGCCAGCGCCGGAACCACTCGATGACGACGCATTCGAGCTGGCTCGGCCCGCTCCCCACCAGCCAGTTGCACGCGTTGAGGTTGTACCCGGAGGCGAGGAAGTCCGCGACGACGCCGGGCCACGTGGGACTCGACGGGACGAAGCCGAAGCAGCCGGGATGATCGAGGCGCAGCGCGAGCTTCAGCACATCGCGGACGGCGCGCCCCATGACGTCGGCCGCCGGCTGCCCCTCCTCCGGCGGATCCTCCATGAGCCGCTCCTCGAGCGCATCGCGGAACTCCCCGTCCCACGCGCCCTCCCCGGCCAGCTCCCCCCGCCGCCGCACGAGGATCTCGGCCGCCTCCCGGGCCAGCTCGAGCATGGCCTCGGGAGACATCTCAAGCCTCTCGCCAACCCCGAGCTCGGAGGTCGTTTCCGCCACCGTGTCGTGTCTCATCGCCGCCCATCATATCACCCGCTACAGGAACCTGCCTACCGCCCTCATTGGGTGGCGGAGTTCTCGATTCAGTCGGATATTCTCCGCGCACCGGCGGCTGTTCCGTGAAGGGGGAGACGAATGAGGAGGGTGCTTCCAACCCGTATCTGCCTGGTCCTGGCGTCGGCCGTTCTCATGAGCGGGTGTTCGGCGCTGTTCATGAGCCGGCCTCCGCTGGGTGACGGCCCGCTGCCCGAAGGAACCTGTGCGACATCGGCCCTGGCGCCCGTGCTCGATGCAGCAATGAGTGCGTATATGGTCTGGGGCATGGTTTCCGTCGCCACGGACGACGAGGAGCGGGATTCTGACGGCGCGGTCCTCGTAGTACTCTCGCTTCCGGCTGGCGCATGGGGTTTCTCCGCGTACAAGGGCTTCAGGTGGACAAGCGAGTGTCGGCGTCGTCAGACGCTGAGCGAGGAAGCCATCGCCGACCATCTCCGCGCCTTGGCGCGTAACGCGGGGGCCCCCGACGATTCCTGAGCGCCGCCGCATTGCCGTCCTGTCCGGGCTTTTCCTCGGGCTGGGCTGCCTCTTGGCCGCACCGTCCGCCGTCGCCGCGCAGGCGCCCGCCGGTCCCGGCCCGATCTTCCTCAGCGTCGGGGTCGCCGCGGTCCTCCCGGCCGATGTCCGCTTCGTCGACGGCGACGACGCGGGCGAAGCGGCGCTCTACGGCGACGATCAGTCCGACACCGGCACGCTCGGGGCCGGGCTGGAGTACGGCCTCGCGGCGGGCTACCGGCTCGGGGCGTTTCGCGCGCAGGTGGAGTTGGCGCTCACCGGCCGTTTCACGTACGAGGGCCGATCGAACTACGCGGGCGCCGGCGCGGAGCAGCCGACCGAGGCGCGCATGACGGCCCGCCGACTGCTGCTGTCCGGGTTCCATGAGTTCGGGGCGCTGGGCGGCGGGCGCCTGTGGGCGGGCGGGGGACTGGGCGTGAACCGGTATCATCTCTCCGACTACGTCCAACGGTTCCCCAACCCCGACGATTCCTCCGGCCGCCTCCGCAGGGGACCTGGCGGCGAGGTGCCTTCCACGTCTCTGCCCGAGGGCACGGGCTACGGTTTCACATGGATGCTCGCCGCCGGCCTGACCGTCCCCCTGGGCGGCGACCTGCTGCTGGATTTCGGATACCGCTACACGGACGCCGGACGCATCGGCACGTCCGTCGGCGACGTCGAGGTGGTCCGCTACGGTGAGGACGGAAGCCGCCAACTCCGGCGGATCACCATCAACCCGACCATCGCCGACCTCCGCCACCACACCCTCACCGCCACCCTCCGCTGGCTTCCTTAGCTCCAGACATCGAGATGGAGACCGGAACCCACAATGTTCATGCGCGTAGCGACCGACGAACAAGCGGCAACACAGGGGGATTCGTGGAAACGGCCGTAGGTCGAAGGCTCGACAGCATCAAGCAAGCCGGAGGTATCTCCGCGCGCGAGGTCGCGCAACTGTTGGAGACCACACCGCAGACCGTATCACGCTGGCGAACCGGCCGATCCGCGCCGCGCCCGAACAGCCTTGCCCGGCTCCTGCGTCTCGAATGGCTCGCGGATCAACTCGGCCAGGTGTACGAGCCCGACGAAGCCCGGCTCTGGTTGTTCAGTCCCCACCGCGACATGGACGGGAAGCGCCCGGTTGATCTCATCGCAGCCGGTCGGATCGACGAGGTGTTGACCATCATCGACCGCCTGCAGTCGGCGGCCCACGCCTGACCTACGAAAGCCCCGAGTTTCGCCTACTCGGCTTGGCTGTCTTCGTACCGGTCGCGTTCGGTCTGGCGGGCGGTGTGTACGACGTCGATGATGGTCACGATGCGGGCGGCGGTCAAAAGCCTACGTCGATTTCAGTGGCCAGTGTTTCGATGGCTTCCTTGGCGGGGACGCCTCGGTCTCCGGCCTTGTATGCCCGGAGCGCCTCGCGCCACAGGTGGCCCCGTTCGGCCGAATGGATCAGGAAGTCGTAGCGCTCCGGACTCATCACGACCATCGCGGCCTCGCCGTTCTGCGTGATGGTCTCGACGCGCCCGTCCCGGATCCGCTCCAGGTGTTCGCTCGTCCGCTGCCGAAAGTGACTCAACGCGTATGTGTCCTGAGTGCGGTGCATTACCTCTCCCATACGTTATTCAGATCAAATACAGTATGGCGGACTGCGAGCCGCCCGTCCAGCTCGGTGAGCCGCCCCGACATCCGCTACAATGAGCCTGTAAAAGCCCCCTGAAGACGTTCCCGCGGACTGCTCGGGAGATTTTCGTAAACCATGTTCCATAAAACATTTACTGGCGCATCGATGGTATTTCTCCCACCATTTTTTCCGCCGGGAAGAACTGGATTCCACTGGCCCTTGGTGGCGGCAACGGGACGAAGCGTTCGGTCAAGCCGGGGAATCATCTCCCTCCGGTTCGCCCTCGATGGCGTCCGAGCAGCCGAAGGGAGCGTACCGCTTCGGAACTCCATCGGGACCGGGAGCAGAAACAGGATGAGACGGCCGGGACAACAGAAGACCTGGCCCCGGCCGCTGTAACCCACGAGTTGACGAGAAAGATCAGGGTATCTCGGGCGGAAGTGGTGCCCCTTCTTTCGCCCACTCTTCAATCTCGTCAAGGCCGGCCCGCCGCGCCAAGACGCGTTGATCTTCGATGCGCCACTCGCCGTCTCGCTTGACCGTACGTTCGACAACGATCACCTGTGGTGTCGCCGCCACTCCCGGCAGGTCCCCGTAGATATATTCCAGCACGCCCATGTTGAGCCAACCGCGTCCCGCCGTTACTTCGTCGAATGGTCCGAATCTCTCCAAGTGTTCAAGACCGTTCTGTACGACGAGG
>JAPPBA010000088.1 GCA_026705295.1 Candidatus Palauibacter australiensis | reverse complement strand
CCGTTTCCTCGGACACCAGGTGTCGAAGCTCTACGTGATGAGCCGGGATGGATCCGGATCGCGCCTCCTCGCCGATGACCTCGACCGCTCGATCGGAAACCTCCACTGGGCGAGCGACGGGGAGGGGCTCTTCTTCCAGTACGACACCGAGGGGAATACACGACTGGCCCACGTCGATCTCGACGGGAACGTGACGGATATCGTCTCCAGCGTTCAGGGTCTGTCGATCGGCCGTCCCTATGGGGGCGGCACCTTCTCGACCTCCGGGAACGACCGCTTCGCCTTCACCTACGGGACGCCCGACCACCCCTCGGACCTCGCCGTGACGAATCGCGGCGGCGACTGGCAGCGCCTCACGCATCTGAACGAAGACCTCTTCGCGCAGAAGGCGATCGGGGAGACGGAGGAGGTCTGGTACAAGTCCTCGCACGACGGACTCGACATCCAGGGCTGGATCGTGAAGCCGCCGGACTTCGACCCGAGCCGCAAGTATCCGCTCCTGCTCGAGATCCACGGTGGTCCATTTGCGAACTACGGCGACCGCTTCAGCGCCGAGGTCCAGCTCTTTGCGACGGCGGGCTACGTCGTCCTCTACACGAACCCGCGCGGGAGCACGAGCTACGGCGAGGACTTCGGGAACGAGATCCACCACGCCTATCCGAGCCACGACTTCGACGATCTGATGTCCGGGGTCGATGAGGTAATCTCGCGCGGATACATCGACGAGGACCAACTCTTCGTCACCGGCGGTTCGGGCGGCGGCGTGCTGACGGCGTGGATCGTGACGCACACGGACCGCTTCGCCGCGGCCGCGTCGCAGAAGCCCGTCATCAACTGGTATTCGTGGGTCCTGACCGCGGACATGGGCGGCAGCGGCGGCCTCAACTACTGGTTCCCGGGCGCGCCGTGGGACAACCTCGAACACTACATGGAGCGCTCGCCGGTCCACCACATCGCGAACGTGACGACGCCGACGATGCTCATCACGGGCGAGGTCGACTGGCGGACGCCGATGTCGGAGTCGGAGCAGTTCTACCAGGCGCTGAGGATCCAGAAGGTGCCGTCGGTGCTCGTGCGGATTCCCGAGGCGAACCACAGCATCGGTGCGCGTCCGAGCGGCCTCATCAGCAAGGTGCAGCACATCCTCGCCTGGTTCGAGCGCTACCGGCCGGGCGGGACGACGACGCAGTGAGCCGCAGCCGCGGGGATGGGGGTGGTAGCCGCGGGCCGCGCACCGGGATGACGGACCGTGAGCTGGGTCTCGACCGGGAGATCACGCGGCGCGACTTCGTCCAACTGGCCGGAGCGGGGATCGCGGGCTCCGCGCTCCTCGGGTGTGCGCCGGGCGATTCCGGAGACGCGAGCGCCGGTGTCGTCCCGGGCATGGCGTCCGAACCGTGGTCCGACGCGCTGGGGCCCGACTGGTACGGGCCGGGCGGCGTGGGAGACTACGCGTCCTCGCACGGCAACACGCCCGAGGTCGTCCGCTCGGCGCACTGGGTTCGCGACGGGCGGGCTCCGAGCGGAGAGACCACGGACACCGGAGAGCGCTTCGACGTCGTGATCGTCGGGGGCGGGCTCGCGGGTCTCTCCGCCGCGCACCACTTCAAGCGGCACCGGCCCTCGGGCCGCTGTCTCGTCCTCGACAATCACCCCGTGTTCGGCGGGGAGGCGAAACGCAACGACATCATGGTCGACGGCGTGCGCCTCGCCGGGCCGCAGGGTTCGAACGACTTCGGCATACGCCCGCCCACCGGGGAGCCGGACGACTACTTCACGACGCTGGGCATCCCGCGCGAGTTCGAGTACGCGCCGGACGCGGGCCAGGTGAAGGCTCCGCTCGAGAACTACGGCTTCATGCACTGGGTGCAGGACCAGTTCTCCATCGGGCACTACTTCGGGGGGACGCGGCGAGGCGGGCGTCCCGGCTGGTCGGGCGGTTCGGGCGGCTGGGTCAATGACCTGTGGGGGGATCCCTCGCGCGCGCCCTGGACGCCGGAGGTTCGGGAGGGCTTCGAGCGCTGGCGGACCGCACGGGTCACGGACCACGTGCCTCCGGGAGGGCCCGGGGGACCGGACAACCCCGGGCCGTGGCTCGACGGCATGACGCTCAAGGCCTACTACGAGGACGTGCTCGGCCTGCCGCCGGAGGTGACGGCGTACGTGGATCCGATCCTCGCCAGCATCATCGGACTTGGCTGCGACGCCATCTCCGCCTGGTGGGGGATGCACTTCGACCTGCCCGGCTTCGGGCTCCCGTCGCGCTACGACGGCATGACCTTCCACTCCTTCCCCGGCGGGAACGCGGGGATCGCCCGCTATTTCGTGAAGGACGTCGTGCCGGACGGGATCGCGGGCGAGCGCTCGCTGGGGGACGTGCTGAACGGGGCGATCGACTTCGGCGCGCTCGACCGGCCGGATCAGCCCGTGCGGCTGCGCCTGGGCTGCACCGCGATCGACGTGCGGCACACCGGGACCGGCGACGGCCGCGTGCGCGTCACGTACGTGCACGGGGACCGCGCCTACACCGTCGAGGCCGATGGGGTCGTGCTCGCGAGCGGCGGGTGGATGAACCGTTACATTGCGGCCGATCTGCCGGACGGGCACCGCGCGGCCTACGAACACTTCCGCCACGGACCGATCCTCGTCGCGAACGTGGCGCTCCGGAACTGGCGCTTCCTCGACCGCCTCGGCATCGCCGGCTGCTTCTACGAGGGCGATCTCGGCTTCTCGTGCAACATCCGGCGGCCCATGTACGCGGGCGACTACCGGCCGGTTCACGCGCCCGATCACCCGACGATGCTGACCTTCTACATGACCTTCGAGGCGCCCGGCGCGTCGCCGACGGACCAGGGGATGGCCGGCCGCACCGAGATGCTGAGCACCTCGTTCACGGAGTACGAGAGACGGCTGCGGGCCCAGATGGTCGAGCTCTTCGCGGAGGGCGGCTTCGATCCGGCGGGGGATATCGCCGGCCTCGTGCTCAATCGGTGGGGGCACGCCTACGTGGCGCCCGGACCCGGCTTCTTTTTCGGACGCGACGGGGCCCCGGCCCCGCCGGATGTGATTCGCGAGCCCTTCGGACGCGTCGCGATCGGCCACTCGGAGTTGCGGGGGCACCAGAACTGGACCGGCGCGTCCGCCGAGGGACGTCGCGCCGTCGAGACCGTCCTCGATCTCATCTGATGCCGCGGCGATGCGACGGGTGAAGCCGCGGGCGCGCTTCCGCGGCCTGGGGGCGCTCGCGCTCTGCGCGCTGGCGGGCTGCGCATCCCCTGGGGTTCCGCCCATCGAGTACGAGATCCTGGGGACGTTCCCCCACGACCCCGCCGCGTACACGCAGGGGCTCCTCTTCCACGACGGAGCACTCCTCGAGAGCACCGGCCGCTACGGCGAATCGACTGTCCGACGCGTCGACGTGCCGACGGGCGAAGTCCTGGCGAGCGTCGCGGTAGACTCGGCGCTCTTCGGCGAGGGCCTGGCACGCGTCGACTCCGAACTCGTGCAGCTCACGTGGAAGTCCGGTCGGGCCTTCGTCTACGATATCGAGACCCTCGAGGTGCTCCGGGAGTTCGCCTACGAGGGCGAGGGCTGGGGCCTCTGCTACGACGGCGAGTCGCTCTGGATGTCCGACGGTTCGAGCGCGCTGGAACGTCGTAACCCGCAGGACTTCACGGTTCTCGCGACGGTCGAGGTCACGCGCGCAGGGTCACGTCAGGGTCGGCTGAACGAACTGGAGTGCGTGGACGACTGGATCTACGCCAACGTATACCAGACCGACGTCATCGTCCGCATCGACAAGGCCACCGGCGAAGTCCTCGGCGAAATCGACCTGTCGAGCGTCCCCCTCAGCGCCCGCAAGCCCGGAGACCCGGAAGCAGTGCTGAACGGGATCGCGTACGTCCCCGAGACCGGCGTCTTCCTCGTCACCGGCAAACTCTGGCCCAACCTCCTCGCTCTCCGACTCGAAGACTAGCAGGGAGGGGGGCACCGGACGGCCTCGCCTTACCTGCGATGTATCGCTACAGGGCGCCGGCGAAGCGGTCGCCGAGGCTCTGGAGGCGGGCGGCGGGTTCGTTGCTGAATACGAGGCGGAGTTGGTACTCGGCGTCGGGGCCGCCCCAGGCGTCCATCGGAGTGGCGGCGACGCGCGCGCGGGCGAGGAGCCGTCCGGAAAGCTCGCGGGCGGTGAGGCCGAGGGGCCGGGTGTCGACGAGGAGCGACCAGCCGCCCGCGGCGGGCCGGATCGGGTAGTCGCGAAGCGCTTCGAGCACCGCGTTACGGCGCCGCTCCCAGCGCCGGACGCTCGCGGCCACGTCCTCGGCTTCGTCCGCGGCGGTCAGCGCCGCCAGCGCGCCGGGCTGCCCGATCCCGACGCCGGTCACGACGTTGTATATCCCGACCTTTGCGACGGCGGCCATGGCGGCGGCCGGCCCGACGATCCAGCCCGTGCGCCAGCCGATCATGCGGTGCTCCTTGGAGACCGAGCCGACCGTGAGCGTGCGTTCCCGCATGCCCGGGAGGCTGGCGGGGTGCAGGTAGGGGCGGCCGTCGTAGAGGATGCGTTCCATGGCCGCGTTGTAGAGCAGCCACACGTCGTGGCGCCGGCAGAGTTCCGCGACGACGGCCCAGTCGCCGGCGTCGAGCACGCCGCCGGACGGCATCGACGGGTTCATGATGAAGAGCGCCCGCGTCCGGTCGCCGACGCACCCGGCGAGGGCGTCGAGGTCGAGGCGCCAGCTCCCGGCCGCCTCGTACCGCCAGGGCGCGAGCCGGGGGCGCGCACCCGCCAGCCGCACGCGCTGGAGCATGCCGGCGTACGTGGGGTCGGTGACGATCACTTCGTCGCCCGGGTCCACGGTGGCGAGCAGGGCGTTGAGCAGGCCCTCCGTGCCGCCCGCGGTGATCACGCACTCCCGGTCGGGATCGTAGTCCCGCCCGGACAGCCGGCCGACGTGCCGGGCGGCCGCCGCGCGCAGGTCGGCCCGGCCCGTGAAGGGCAGGTAGCTGTTGGCGGCCGGCGATTCGAGCGCGGCGCGGGTGGCGGCCACGGCCGCCACGGGCGGGCGCAGGTCGGTGTCGAGGTTCTCGAGCCGGAGGATGCCGGGATCGCTCTCCGCCGCCCGCGCCACCCCGTCGATGTCGAACCCCGGAATGCCGGCCAGCCGCCCTGGCGGTGTGCGCGCGCCGCCCTCCGCGCCGCTCGCCCGCCCATCCTCCAGGCTCACCCGCCCATCCTCCGCTGCAGGGCATCGAGCGCCGCCATGAGGTCGGGCTCATCGGACAGCACGCCCAGCAGCGGATCGGCGTCCAGTTTCCGAACTCTCTCCGGCATCGTCTGCATCGTGAAGTCCTCCATGGAAAGCCCCTCGCCCACCTCGGCCCAGGCCAGCGGCGCCGACACGGTCGCCCCGGCGCGCGGACGGACGGCATAGGGCGCCACCACGAGCCGTCCCCGGCCGTTCTGGACGTAATCGATGTAGATCTTGCCGTCTCGCCCCGCCGGGTTCCGCACGACCGTGGCCCGGCCGGGAATCTCCGCCGCCACCGCTTTCGCGAGCAGGAGCGCGAGCGTCCGCGACTGCTCGTAGTCGAGCTGCCCGCCGAGCGGGATCATCACGTGGATCCCCGACGATCCGCTCGTCTTCGGATAGCTGGGCAGCCCGATCTCCCCGCACATGTCACCGATCGTCCGCGCGACCTCCACGACGTCCTCGAAGGGGGCGTAGACCTCTTCGCCGTCGCGCTTGTGCTTCGGATCGAGGTCGAGGAGGCACCAGTCGGGGCGGTCCAGGCTCCCAATGCGGCTCGCCCACACATGCAGCGGAATGGCGCCGAGGTTCGCGACGAACACCAGCGTGGCCGGGTCGTCGGCGATGAAGTAGTGGATGTCACGCTCGGAGCCCTCGCTCCAGATCGCCTCCGTGCGCACCCATTCGGGCTGGAACCCCGGCGCGTTCTTCTGGAAGAAGGACTTGCCGTCGATCCCGTCCGGATACCGCGTCAGCACGAGCGGCCGGTCATTCAGGAACTTCAGCAGCCACGGCGCGATGTCCCGGTAGTAGGCGATCAGGTCGCCCTTCGTGTATCCCTCCTCCGGCCAGAAGACCTTGTCGAGATTCGAGAGCGGCAGTTCCTCGACCGGCGGGGGGGACGTGTCCACTCGCACGGGGTCGGTCAGCGCCGCGCGCGGGTCGCGCGGAAGCCGGCAGTCCGTCGGGAGGACGTGCCCCTCGTCCTCGGCACCGGTCGGTTCCCCCGGCGCCGGGGCGCGGCGCAGGAAGACGGCGTGCCGGAGGAGGCCGCCCTCGGTGACTTCCTTGTAGCGGACTTCGGCGACGAGGCGGGGCTCGACCCAGGTGTGGTCGTCGCCCGCGGGGGCCGGGGTCACGAACGCGGGTCCATCGGACTTCAACTCGCCGAGGCGGGTCCGGAGGTCGGTCAGCGTCTTCTCGTCGAAGCCCGTCCCGACGCGGCCGACGTAGTGAAGGGCGAGGTCGCCGTCGCCCGCGGCGGCGTCCGAGGCGGAGTCGGCGGGACCGTAGGCGCCGAGGTGGAGGGCCCCGAAGCCCGTCCGCGAGCCGGCCGGACTCGTGAAACCGACGATGACGAAGCGGGCCCGGCGGGCCGCGTGGATCTTCCGCCAGTCGGGGGAACGGCCGCCGATGTACCGGGAGGCCGCGCGCTTGGCCATGATCCCCTCCAGACCCATCTCCTGCACCTGCCCGAAGAGGGCTTCGCCGCACCCCTCGAAGTGTTCGCTGAAGCGGATGGGGCCCGCCTCGGGTACGACGTCGCGCAGGTGGCGGCGCCGCTCGGAGAGCGGGAGATCGCGCAGATCCCGGTCGTCGAACGCGAGCAGGTCGAAAGCGTAGAAGCTCGCCGGCGCCTCGAACGAGGCGCGCCGGATATCGTGGGGACGCGAGAGCCGGGCGCGCTTCTGGAGGCGCCTGAAGCTCGGATACCCCGCCGCGTCGTGGACGACGACCTCGCCGTCCAGCACGACCCGCCGGAAGGGGAGTTTGCGCAGGGCGCGCGCGAGGTCCGGAAAGGTCGGGAGCGCGTCGTGTCCGTTCCGGGTCAGCAGGCTCGTCTCGCCCGCGACGGCGGAGGCCAGCATGCGGTAGCCGTCCAGCTTGAGTTCGAAGTGCCACGCGGGGTCGTCGAACGCGTCTTCGCGCGGCTGGGCGAGCATGAACTCCACCTCCGAAGGCTCGACCGGCCGCTCGGGCGCGCCCGCCGCCCCGAGGGCCGCGGCCACGTCATCCCCCGGATACCACCCCGCCTCCCGCCGCGCCATCTGCTCGACGGTGAGTCCGGACAGGATGGAACTCTCGGGAAGCGACCCGTCCTCCAGGATCGGGTGGCCCCCGCGCCGCTCGCGGATGAGGAGCCATTCCTTCCCCGTCTCCCCCTTCTCGAGCCGGACGAGCGTCCACACGCCCTTGAGTTTGTGGCCGCGCAGTTCGAACAGGAGCTTGCCCTTCTCCAGCCCCTCCTCCGGATCCTCAAGCATGATGCAGCGGCCGATGTCCCACACGATCATCTCGCCGCCGCCGTACTCGCCGGCTGGAATCACGCCCTCGAACTCGATGTACTCGACGGGATGGTCCTCGACGTGGACGGCGAGCTTCTTGTCGGCGGGATCCGCCGAGATTCCCTTCGGCACCGCCCACGAGACGAGGACGCCCCCGATCTCCAGGCGCAGGTCGTAGTGCAGCCGGGTCGCCGCGTGAAGCTGCACGACGAACACGCCCACGCCCGTCGCGGGCGCCCCCCCGAACGGCTCCGGCGTGCGCTCGGACGCTCGCTTCTCACGGTATTTCTCGAGTCTTTCGCGGGGCATGCTCGCGGCACCCCCTTCCGATGCTGATTCCGGTCCGGCGGCTTCGGATTGCCCGCGCTCTGTGCGACAATCCGGGCCGCAACCTATTATTCGGCCCCCCGGTTCGGCATCAAACCGGTGGTCTGGCTCGCGTCGGAGGTTCGGCGCGCACACGGAGGCGCAGGATGTCACCTCGACCCATCGCGACGGCGACGATCTCGTTCGGGCTCGTTTCGATCCCGTGCCAGCTCTACTCGTCCGCCGAGAACTCGCACAAAGTCCGCTTCAACTTCCTCTCGCCCGAAGGCACCCGCGTAAAGCAGCAGTACGTGGATGCCAAGACCGGAGAGCCGGTCGAGCGCCGCGACCTCATCAAGGGCTACCAGTTCGCGAAGGACCAGTACGTGACCTTCAAGCCGGAGGAACTGAAGGCGTTGGAGGCGGAGGCGACGCAGGCGATCGAAATCGTCGAATTCGTGCCGGTGGACCAGGTCGAGCGGGCGTATATCGGGAAGACGTACTACCTCGGACCCGCGCGGGGAGGCGACAAGGCCTACGGCCTCCTCGGTGCCGCGATGAAGAAGACGGGCTGGGCAGCGCTCGCGAAGTACGCGGCGCGCGGAAAGCAGTATCTCGTCCTCGTGCGCCCGGTCGGGGACCACCTCGTGCTGGAACAACTGCACTACGCGCACGAGGTGCGGGACATCGCCAACGTGCCGTCGGGCGAGGGCGAGGTCGCCGAGGCGGAACTCGGTCTCGCCGTACAACTGATCGAACAGATCGCCTCGGAGAGCTTCGATCCGTCGAAGTACGAGGACGAGGTCGGGCAGCGCATGCTCGAAGCCGTCGAGCGGAAGGTCGCGGACGGAACCGAGATCACGGCGCCCGCCGAGGAGGAGACGACGGCCCAGGTCATCGACCTCATGGCCGCGCTCCGGGCGAGCGTCGGCGGTGAGGGCGAGGCGGAGAGCGGCGCGGAGGGCGAGTCGGAGCAGAAGAAGGCTGCCGGGTCCTAGCCGGCTGCGCGGGAAGGCATACCCAGAAAAGACGACCAAGGAGAATCCGATGCGGGTTCGATCCGTCGCGCTGTTCGCGTCCATCCTTCTGCTGCCGGTGTGGCAGGGTTCCGGCAACCCGCTGCCCTCCGCCCCGACCGTTGACGATCTCCAGGCGGGAGTCCCGGACCGGGTCGCGGCCTTCGATGGGGCCGACACGGAGACGCTGCGGGTTCCCGGGCTCAAGGCCGGCGTCGAGATCCTCAAGGACCTGTGGGGCGTCAGCCACATCTACGCCGAGACGGAGCACGACCTCTTCTTCGCCCAGGGGTACAGCGCCGCGCGCGACCGCCTCTTCCAGTTCGAACTTTGGCGGCGCCAGGCCACGGGCACGGTCTCCGAAATCCTCGGTCCGCGTGAACTGGAACGCGACCGTGGATCGCGGCTGTTCCGCTTCCGCGGCGACCTCGAAGCCGAACTGAACCATTACCATCCGCGCGGCGCCGAGATCATCCGGGCCTTCACGGACGGGATCAACGCGTACATCGCCGAGACGGAGCGCGACCCGGACCTGCTCCCGGTCGA
This sequence comes from Candidatus Palauibacter australiensis, assembly GCA_026705295.1. Classification (NCBI taxonomy): domain Bacteria; kingdom Pseudomonadati; phylum Gemmatimonadota; class Gemmatimonadia; order Candidatus Palauibacterales; family Candidatus Palauibacteraceae; genus Candidatus Palauibacter; species Candidatus Palauibacter australiensis. The sequence continues at coordinate 6,086 of JAPPBA010000088.1, read as the reverse complement.
GTTCGAGATGCTGGGCATCCGCCCGCAGCCGTGGACGCCCGACGTCGTCATCTCCCGCCACCAGGGCCTCCTCATGAACATCGGGCAGGAACTCGATCTCGGGATCGCCGTCGCGGCGGTGGGGGCGGAGAAGGTGAAGGAGGTCTCCTACTTCCATCCCGGTGAACCGGACATCGACCTCGACCCCGCGGTCGACGGCTCGCTCCTGCGGCGCGAGATCCTCGACGTCTACCGGGCCTTCCGCGGACCCGTGCGGTTCCAGCCGGAGGACATCGATCCTCGCTTCCGCGCCACCGCGTCCGACGCGGAGGCCTTCGCCCTGCGGACGCTGCGGGAGGAAGCCGAGGCCGAAGCGTACGAAGCGGAGCGCCTCGAGGCGGAGCGGATGGGGACCGGCAGCAACAACTGGGTCGTGGCGGGGAGCCGCACGCTGAGCGGCCACGCGATCATGGCGAACGACCCGCACCGGGTGCAGGCGGCCCCCTCGTTGCGTTACCTGGTGCACCTCGTCGGACCGGGGTGGAACGTGATCGGCGGGGGCGAGCCCGTCCTCCCGGGCATCTCGATCGGGCACAACGGGTACGGGGCGTGGGGGCTCACCGTCTTCCAGACCGACGCGGAGGACCTCTACGTCTACCGAACGCACCCGGAGGACCCGGACCGCTACTGGTACCGCGGCGACTGGGAGGCGATGCGCGTCATCGACGACGAAATCCCGGTCGAGGGGCGCGGGCCGGAGCGCGTACGCCACCGGTACACGCGGCACGGGCCCGTCGTGTACGAAGACCGCGACAACGGCCTCGCCTACGCGGTGCGCGCCGGGTGGATGGAGATCGGCGGCGCCCCCTACCTCGCCAGCCTGCGCATGAACCAGGCGAAGACGTGGGAGGAATTCCGGGACGCCTGCAACTACTCGAACATCCCCGGCGAGAACATGGTGTGGGCCGACGTGGACGGGAACATCGGCTGGCAGTCCGTCGGGATTGCGCCGATCCGCCGCAACTGGTCGGGTCTCGTCCCCGTGCCGGGGGACGGCCGCTACGAATGGGACGGCTATCTCGAGATCGTGCACAAGCCGCACGTGTTCAACCCCGACAAAGGGTTCTGGTCGACGGCGAACCAGAACCTCGTCCCGCCCGGCTACGAGCACCGCGACGCGGTGGGCTGGAGCTGGAGCGACCCCTTCCGGAGCGCGCGCATCGACGAAGTCCTCGCCACGGGAAGGCGCTTCACGATGGCGGAGATGATGCAGTTGGCGACGGACTACGTGTCGCTCCCCGCGCGCTCCCTGGTGCCGATGCTGCGCGGTGTGGACCTGCCCGCGGGGGCGGAGGCGGCCCGGGGCGAGTTGCTCGACTGGGATTTCGCGCTGGCCCCGGAGTCCCGCGAAGCCGCGATCTACGTGTCGTGGGAACGCGAACTCCAGAGACAGATGGTGCCGCTCGTCGTCCCCGCCGAAGTCCGCGCTTCACTCGGGCGCCTCTCGATGAAGAAGATCATCGACTGGCTCGGCTCGCCGCCCGCGTGGTTCGCGCCGCTCGGAGACGGAGATCCCGTGGCCGGCCGCGACGCCTTCCTCGCCCGCACGCTGGCCGACGCCCTGGAGGGGTTGGAGGATCGCTTCGGCGGCGACCCCTGGCGGTACGGCGACGTGCGCTTCAAGCACGCCCGCTTCCGGCACCCGCTGTCCGGGATCGTGAACGCCGAGATGCGGGCCCGCCTCGAGGTGGGACCGCTCCCGCGCGGAGGCAACGGTTTCACCGTGAACCAGACGGGAGGCGGCGACAACCAGACCTCGGGCCCGTCCTTCCGGATCATCGCGGAGGCGGGGGACTGGGACACGGCCGTGTTCACGAACACGCCGGGGCAGGGCGGAGACCCGGACGATCCCATGTACCGCAACCTGTTCGAGGGCTGGGCGAAGGACCGCTTCTTCCCGCTCTACTATTCCCGCGAGCGGGTGGAGGCCGCCGTCGCCGACCGCATAATGTTGACGCCGAACTAGGTCTGCTCGAGATAGAAGCCGATGAGACCCTGGTTCCGGGGCGGGTCGGCGCCGAGCTGGCGGAGCATCGTTGTCACCTGCCCGCGGTGGTAGGTGGCGTGGTTGACGACATGCTGCAGCATGTGCCAGAAAACGGCGCGCATCGGTTCGCCATCGAAGAACCGGTAATCCACCACGCGGTGGATGTCCTCGGGGCCGAGTTCCGTGACGAAGTGGCGGACGCGCGTCTCTTCCTCCATCCAGCGTGCGCGAATGTCGGCCGCCGTCTCGAAGTCGTCGGCGGGCAGATGCTGCGTCGGAAAGTGTCCCCGCCAACGTGAACACCAGACCCATTCGGCCGATACGACGTGGGCGAGGGTGTCGCGGATGGAGCGGAAGCTGCTCCCCAGGTCTCGGCGGAACTCTCCGGGCGTGATGCGCTCGACGGCGTCCAGCGTACCGTCGCGGGCCCAGTAGTGGAAGTCGAGAAGGACGATCAACGCGTCGTAGGTCATGACGGAGAGTCTACCTCGGCCCGGCGCCCGGCGCACGATTCCGCGGGCACGGCGGCGATGTGCGGGGACATTTGCAGTGGCTGCGCCGCTCCGGCTAGATTATACGGCTGTTCCGCGGACGCCTCCGCCGGGAGGCAGGCAACCAGCGTGTGGGGAAGACATGAAGGCAGGCATACATCCGGAGTACGCACCCGCGAAGATCACCTGTGCGTGCGGCCGGGAGACGGAGACCGCCTCGACGGTGGGCGAGATTCACGTGGAGATCTGTTCGCACTGCCACCCCTTCTTCACGGGGCGGCAGAAGCTCGTCGACACGGCGGGCCGCGTGGAGCGGTTCATCGCCAAGTACGGTGATCGGAACGCCCGCGGCGGCAAGGATGAAAAGACGGAGCCGGAAGAGGCGGCCGAGGAGGAGGCAGTGGTGGCGGATGCCTGAGCCGGAGGCGTCCGGCACTCGACACTGCACCGCAAGAGACGGGGTTCCTCGGGGACCCCGTTTTCATATGGGGAACGAATGATGTCGGATCGGGACACGCTCGAGGGTCGCCTGCGCGAAGCCGCCGAGCGGTACGAGGCGCTGGCGCGCCGGATGGCGGAGCCGGAGGTGCTGTCGGACATGGCCCTCCTGCGGGACGCGGCGCGCGAACACTCGGCGCTGGAGCCGCTGGCGCGCGCCGCGGAGCGCCACTTCAAGCTCCTCGACGACCTGCGTCAGGCGCGCGAGGTCGCGGCGGAGTCCGATGGCGAGCTGGCCGAAATGGCCGCGGCCGAGGTCGCCGAACTCGAGGCCGAACGGGAAGGGGCGCGGGAAGAACTCCGCCGGCTCCTGGTGCCGAAGGACCCGCTGGATGACCGGCCCGCCGTGGTGGAGATCCGCGCCGGGACGGGCGGCGACGAAGCCGCGCTCTTCGCGGCGGACCTGTACCGGATGTACGCGCGCTTCGCCCAGGATTCCGGCTGGGCCGTGGAACTCATCAGTACGAGCGAGGGCGCGCTCGGGGGGGTCAAGGAGATCGTCTTCGTCGTGCGCGGATCCGATGCCTACGGCCGTCTTCGCTACGAGTCCGGCGTCCACCGCGTCCAGCGCGTGCCCGAAACCGAGAGCCAGGGTCGGCTACATACTTCCGCGGCGACGGTGGCCGTGCTCCCGGAGGCCGAGGAAGTCGACGTCGAGATCGATCCCGCCGACCTCAAGATCGATGTCTTCCGCTCCTCCGGGCCCGGCGGACAGTCCGTGAACACGACCGACTCCGCCGTGCGGATCACGCACGGGCCGACCGGGCTCGTCGTGTCATGCCAGGACGAGAAGTCGCAGCACAAGAACAAGGCGCGGGCGCTCAAGGTGCTGCGGAGCCGGCTGCTCGACCGGCTCGTCGCCGAGCAGGAGGCCGAGCGGGCGCGCGAGCGGCGGACTCAGGTGGGGACGGGCGACCGCTCGATGAAGATCCGAACGTACAACTTCCCGCAGAACCGCGTGACGGACCACCGTATCCACTTCACGAGCCACCGGTTGGAGGCGATCCTCGCCGGCGACCTGGACGAGGTCATCGAGGCGCTGCGGCTCGCCGGGACGGAAGAGCGGATGGCGGCGGGCGCCGGATGATCGATCCGCCGCCGGGCGGAGAGGGACGCCGCCCCGCGGGCCCGACGCGCCGCGAGATCGTGCAGGGCGTGCGGCGGGAACTGGAGCTGGCCGGGATCGAGGCCCCGCGGGTCGAGGCCGAGCGGCTCGTGGCGGCGGCGCTCGCGGTGCCCCTGGGCGAGCTCGGCCTCTCCGGCGGGGAGCGGGTCGATCCCGGCGCCGCGGCCGCTGTGGCGCGTGCGGTCTCCCGCCGTCTCGAGGGGCAGCCGCTCCAGCACATCGAGGGCACGGTCGATTTCCGGCGCGTCCGCCTCGTATCGGATGGCCGCGCCCTCATCCCGCGACCGGAGACCGAGCAACTGGTCGACCTCGTCGCCGCCTGGTGCCGTGACCGGGCCGGGCCCGTCGACGCGCTCGACATCGGCGTCGGGTCGGGCGCCATCGCGGTCGCGCTCCTCGACGAGGGGATTGCCCGTCGCGTCGTCGGGCTCGACGTGTCGGAGGACGCGCTCGATCAGGCCCGCGAGAACGCCCGCCGAGCGGCCGCCGGTGGGCTCGAACTGCGCCTGTGTCCGCCCGACATCTGGTCCGCGCTCGAGACCGGCGAAGCCTTCGATCTCATCATCTCCAACCCCCCTTACGTCACGACCCCTGAATGGACCTGCCTCGACCCCGTCGTCCGCGACCACGAGCCCCGCGTCGCACTGGACGGCGGGGAGGATGGACTGGACGTGATTCGAACCGTCGTGTCCGGCGCCGTGGCCCATCTCCGGGAAGGCGGGGCGCTCTTCCTCGAGATCGGGAGGTCGCAGGGCCCCGCGGTGATGACGCTGCTTGAGGCCGAGCCGATCCTCGCGGACTGCCGGGTGCGCGTCGATCTTGCCGGCTGGCCGCGATTCGCATCGGCCTGGAAGCGGGCTTCCAGGTAGCAGGCCGTGGAAAAAGCCCCGCTGCGTTCAAGTCGCGTGGGGGTCGAAGCCGGGTTATACTCGGGCGTCGAATCTTCGGCCGGGCCCGCGCGGATGGCGAGCGGAGAGGGCAGGGGAGATTCGAGCCTCCGCCCGCTGCCGGCGTGACGTGTCGGCCCGCCGGGCTTCCTGATTCCGTTTCGAGCCGGGGATATGGACGAGCGAGACCGCATGCTGGAGAGGGCGCAGGAGGTAGGGCGCATCATCTCCCAATTGCCTGAATATGCCTACCTGCGCGCGGCCCGCCGCGAGATCGACGAGGACCGCGACGCGACGGCACTGCTCAACCGGATGCGCGACCTGCAGAGCACGCTCATGGAAGTGGTCGGCCGCGGCGAGCAGCCGAGTGAGGAGCAGGAGCGCGAATTCGCCGAACTGCAGGAGAAGGTCCAGACCAACGCCCGCTACCAGGCCCTCATCTCCTCTCAGGCGAACTTCGAGAAGCTCATGGAGCGGGTGGATCGAGCGATCGGGGAGGGAGTCCGGAAGGGCGAGGAAAGCAGGATCATCCTCCCGACATGAAGGCGGCTCGCGACCTGGGGGAACGCGCGCTGCGCGCGATCTTCGAGCCGGCCATGGCGTGGCTCACGAAACGCCGCGTTCACCCCAACGTCATCAGCACGCTCGGCTTCGTCATCACCTGCAGTTCCGGCTATTTCTTTCATCAGCATCATGTGAGCACGGCCGGCTTCCTCGTCCTCCTGGGCGGCGTGTTCGACCTGTTCGACGGCACGGTCGCGCGCCGCACGGGCCTGGCTTCGTCGTTCGGGGCCTTCTACGACTCGACGCTCGACCGGCTGTCCGAGATCGTCGTGTACCTGGGGCTCCTCTCCCTGTACAACGACTATCGTCTCGAACTGGGCGACGTGGGGATGATCTACTGGATCGTGCTCGCGCTCGCCGGCTCGCTGATGATCAGCTACACACGCGCCCGGGCCGAGGCGCTCGGCATCGCCTGCTACGTCGGGCTCATGCAGCGTCCGGAACGGGTCATCCTGATCGGCTTCGCCGCGCTCATCTTCGGCGAGACGACGATG
>JAPPBA010000087.1 GCA_026705295.1 Candidatus Palauibacter australiensis | reverse complement strand
CCCCTACGCGCTCCAGGGGTAGCTGTCCTCAAAAGCTTCGTCGAAGCTGAAGAGCCCCTCGAAGTCCTCTCGCGAATCGTCGGGTTGTTTGATCAGCACTCCACATTCAACCAGCGCGAAGACGATCTCGCCGATGTCCGTCGTGCCGTGCACGCCCCAATGCTCAAGTACGGTCCGCGCCAGAGGGCCGAACCGCTCCAGCGCGAGTTCCCGCACCGCGTCGGCGACTTCGGCGCCGCTGATGTGACGAGGCAGTTCCAGGCTGGACAATCGGCGCTGGAGGGCGGAGAGCAGGAACAGGTATGCGGCTTCCGTATACCTGGGGTTGCCCTTCCTGATGCCCGTCAGAACGCCCGCTGTGTCCACCTCTTCTCACCTCGTCCCAGGCCCCTTTCCCGGCCGTCATGCGCACCGCCCGCAAGGACATGAACGGCAAAGTTAGACGGGGGAAAAAGTTGGCGTCAAGCTACGCCCTCCCGTGAACCCCGTCATTTTCCGGATAGAGCGGGAAATCCTCGCACAACGTCCGCACCTCGGCGTCGACCGCCGAAAGCGTCGCGGCATCGCCTTCCGAGCGCAGGGCGCGGTCCATGAGATCGGCGATTCTCTCCATCTCGTTCTCGCCCATGGAGCGGGTCGACACCGCAGCCGTCCCGATCCGTATGCCGGACGCCACGAAGGGCGAACGGGTCTCGAACGGCACGGTGTTCTTGTTGACGGTGATGCCCGCCCGACCCAGGAGCGCTTCCGCATCCTTGCCCGTGAGGTCCGTCGTACGGAGGTCCACTAGGAGGAGGTGAGTATCCGTCCCCCCGGCCACGAGATCATAGCCGTGTTCTGCGAGCCGCTGCCCGAGTGCGCGGGCGTTTCGCATGACGAGATCCGAGTACTCCCCGAACTCGGGGCGCAGAGCCTCCCCGAGCGCGACCGCCTTCGCGGCGATCACATGCATCAGCGGACCGCCCTGGAGTCCGGGGAACACGGCCTTGTCGACCGCCTTCGCGTGCGCCTCGCGGCACAGGATGAGCCCGCCCCGCGGCCCGCGCAGCGTCTTGTGCGTCGTCGTCGTCACGACATCCGCGTGCGGGACCGGCGATGGGTGGTGCCCGGTCGCCACGAGACCCGCGATGTGCGCCATGTCCACGAGGACGCGGGCACCGCACTCCTCGGCGATCTCCGCGAAGCGCTCGAAATCGATCCGGCGGGGGTAGGCGCTGGCTCCCGCGATGATGACGGAAGGACGCACATCCAGCGCGGTCTCCCGGAGCGCGTCGTAGTCGATCGTCCGGTCCGAGGCTCGCACCCCATAGGGGACGACCCGGTACCAGAGGCCCGAGAAGTTGACCTGCGAACCGTGCGTCAGGTGCCCCCCGTGCGAGAGATCCATCCCGAGGAGCGTCGCCCCGGGTTCGGTGAGCGCCTGGAGCGCGGTCATGTTCGCACCGGAGCCGCTGTGCGTCTGGACGTTGGTGTGGTCCGCCCCGAACAGCCGGCGCGCTCGCTCGCGGGCGAGGTTCTCGACCTCGTCCACGAACTCGCAGCCGCCGTAGTAGCGGCGTCCGGGATAGCCTTCCGCATACTTGTTCGTCATCACGCAGCCGGTCGCCTCGAGAACTCCCCGGGAAACGAAGTTCTCGCTCGCGATGAGCTCCAGGCCCATACGCTGCCTCTCGAGCTCCCGGTCGATCGAGGCCGCCACCGCGGGATCCATCTCGCGGAGCGGGCGCGGGTCCAGGGCGCCGATGGCTCCAGGTTCCGCCTTCGCACTCACACGTATCCCCTCTCTCTGTAGAGTTGTCGCGCGATCAGACTACGGTGCATTTCGTTGGCTCCCTCGTAGATCTCGGTGACCTTCGCGTCCCGGAACAGACGTTCCACGGGATACTCCCGCGAGTATCCGTAGCCCCCGAACACCTGGACGGCCTCGCGGGCGTTCGTCATCGCGGTCTCGCTCGCGAACAACTTGGCCACGCTGGAGAGGCGGCGCGCCCGCGGGTCTCCCATTGAGTGCGCGGCGGCCGCCCGCTCGAGCAGCCCCCGGGCGGCCTCAAGCCGGGTCACCATATCGCCGAGCTTGAATTCCATTCCCTGAAACTCCCGCAGCGAGCGCCCGAACTGGCGTCGGGTATCCGCGTATTCGAACGCCGCGTCCACCGCGGCCGAGGCGATGCCGAGGGCCTGAGCCGCGATCCCGAGCCTCCCCGCCTCGAGGCCTTCGAGCGCATAGCTGAAGCCCCGGTTTACCTCACCTACCATAAGTTCCTGCGGCAAAAACACATCCTTCAGAGACAACGCGACGGTCTCCGAGCCCCGCTGGCCCATCTTTCTCTCTTTCCTGCCGACCGACAGGCCGTCCGTCCCGCGCGGCACGAGGAAGGCGCTGATGCCGCGCGATCCACGCCGGTCCTCCGCTGTGTCCGTCCTGGCGAAGGTCAGTACAACATCGGCGGAGGCGCCGTTCGTCACCCACATCTTCTCGCCGTTGAGGATCCAGCCGCCTTCCGCCGGCGTGGCCTGCGTGCGAAGCGCCGCGGCGTCCGTACCGGCGCCGGCCTCGGAGAGGGAGAAGGCGCCGAGGACTTCTCCGCTGGCCATGCGGGGAAGCCATTCGTCCCGTTGTGCCTCGCTTCCGCGACGAAGCAGGATCGCGGCGGCGAGCGAGTTGTGGATGCTGACGGAGACCGCGACCCCCGCATCTCCCCACGCGAGTTCCTCCAGCACGTAGAGGTACGTGACGAGGTCGAGCCCGAGGCCGTTGTACCGCTCGGGCACCCGCATGGCGAGGAAGCCGAGCTCCCCCAGTTCGCGGTGCACCTCCGCATCGAAGTGTTCCTCGTTCGCGTCCCTGGCTTCCGCCGTGGGCTGCAGCCGCTCTTCGGCAAACTGGCGGGCGAGGGTGAGAATCTGTTCCGCCTCGGACGAGAGGTCGAGCGCAGACCAGGAGCGGCGGACGGTCATCATGCCTCGGAGTAGTCGTAGAAGCCGCGACCGGTCTTCCGGCCCAGCCGTCCGGCGGCGACGTACTTCGCGAGCAGCGGACAGGGCCGGTACTTGGAGTCGCCGAGTTCCGCGTGCAGGACCCGCATGATGGCGAGGCACGTGTCCAGTCCGATGAGATCGGCGAGCGCCAGCGGTCCCATGGGATGGTTCATGCCGAGCTTCATCACGGTGTCAACGGCCTCGGCCTCCGCCACCCCCTCCATGAGACAGTACACGGCTTCGTTGATCATCGGCATCAGGATCCGGTTGGCGACGAAGCCGGGATAGTCGTTCGCCAGGACCGCCGTCTTCGAGAGCCGTTTGCAGAGGCCGAGCGTGAGGTCGGCCGCCTCGTCGGAGGTCTCGAGCCCCCGAATCACCTCGACGAGGCGCATGACGGGCACCGGGTTCATGAAATGCATCCCGATCACGCGCCCCGGGTCCGCGGCGTGCGAGGCGATGCGGGTGATCGAAATCGAACTCGTGTTCGACGCGAGCAGCGTTTCCGGACTCACGACGGCGGACAACTCCTCGAAGAGCCGGAACTTGAGCCTCGGATCCTCGCTCGCGGCCTCCACGACGACCTCCGCATCCTCGAGCGCCGCCAGCGAGGGCTCCGTGGCGATCCGTTCGAGTGCCTCCCGGGCCTCTCCGGCGGAGATCCGGTCGCGGCGGGTCTGGCGCGCGAGGTTTCGCTCGATGGAGGCGCGCGCACGGTCGAGTGCTTCCGGGTCCACGTCCACGAGGCGGACGTCGATGCCGACGAGTGCGAACACGTGGGCGATGCCGCTTCCCATCGTACCCGCGCCGACGACGCCGACCCGCGATACCTCACCCGCTCGCATCGAGGCTCCCATCATCCACGGCCGGGCTTGCGGTTGTCGTCGACAACCGGGAAGCGGAGCGGCTTCGCGACCCCGCGACCCGCCACACCCAGAAGGTTCCCAGGACGGTCACGAACGTGATGCTCAGCGCACCCTCGGGCCCGAATGCGCCACCCGTCCACAGCACTGGGCCGGTGACGGTGGTTTCGAGGCCGGAAATCGATACGTCCAGCCCGCTCACGGGCAGGCCGCTTGCCGCCATCACCCAGTTCCAGCCGAAGTGGAGGCCCGTGACGAACCACAGGCTGCCGGAACGCCAGTACGCCACGCCGAGCAGCACGCCAGCCAGAGTCAGGTTGACCAGCGCCAGCGGCGTCACACCCGGATTGGCGCCGTGCATGAGACCGAAGGCGACGGAGGTTGCGACCACGGCGGGCACCGGCCCGAAGCGGACGTGAAGTACGCGGAAGGGATACCCTCGAAAGAGGAGTTCCTCCGTGAACGCCGCCGCCAGCAACAGGGCCGAGACCTTCACGCCCGTGAGGAGCGGTGCGGCGGAGGCCGTCCACGAGACCCAGCCCGGCGCGGCCAGGGTGAGAATGGCCGCGCCGATGATCGCAAGTCCCGCCAGCACGCCGGAACCGAGTTCGGCGAGACCGGGAAGCCCGCGGCTCAGTCCAAGCGCGGACAGCGGGCGCCTGTCGATGCCGACGGCCAACAGCCAGGTGGCCGCACACGCCGCGAGCAGCACCGGCGCGACGTTCCGCCAGTCGACGGCCTCCGTCGCCTCGACGCCCGGAAGGCCGGCGATGACCGCGACCGCGAACCCGAGCACCAGTCCGAAGGCGATGAAGAGGCCGGCGAATGCCGCCAGCCTCCCGGCCCAAGCCCAGCCTTCAGGCTTCACGTTCACCGGCGCTCGACGCTCATCGCGACGGCGTTGCCCCCGCCGAGACACAGGGTGGCCATCCCCCGCTCGACGTCACGGTCCCGCATGGCATGGAGGAGCGTCGTGAGGATCTTCGCGCCCGAGGCGCCGATCGGGTGGCCGAGAGCGATCGCCCCGCCGCGGACGTTCACACGATCGAGATCCAGTCCCAGTTCGCGGGCATCCGCAAGACACTGGACGGCGAACGCCTCGTTCATCTCCACGAGCCCGTAGTCGGCGACGACCGTCCCGTCGAGCGTCATGAGCTTCCGCACGGCGGCGACGGGGGCGAAGAAGAGATCGCGGGGCGCGGTCGCCCCGACGGAATAGGCGCGGATCCGTGCGAGGATCGGAAGTCCGTGCGCCGCGGCGTAAGCTTCGGACGTGACGACCGTGGCCGCGCCCCCATCGTTGAGGCCGGGCGCGTTCCCGGCCGTGACGCTGGGCTCGGTCACCTCCGGCGGGGCATCTCCCGCGAAGGCGGGTCTGAGCTTCCCGAGCGCCTCGAGCGACGTGCCGCGCCGCGGCGGCTCGTCCGTGTCGATGGTCACGGTTCCCCTGCGGGTCTCGATGTGGACGGGGACGACTTCCGCGGCGAATTCCCCTGCATCGATCGCGTGGATCGCCTTCTCATGGCTGCCGAGCGCGTAGGCATCCTGATCCTCCCGGCTCACGCCCGCCTTGTGGGCCGTGTACTCGGCGTGACCGCCCATGTGGCAGGTACCGAAGGCGCACCACAGCCCGTCGTGTATGAGTCCGTCGACGAGGGACCGGTCGCCGAACTTCACTCCCTCCCGGTGTCCCCGGAGGAGATAGGGGGCGTTCGACATCGACTCCATCCCGCCGGCCACCACGACCCGGGCGTCACCGGCCTTTATTGCCTGCGCCGCCAGCATGACGGCCTTGAGGCCGGAGCCGCAGACCTTGTTCACGGTCACGGCCGGGACCGTCACGGGCACCCCGCCGCGGATCGCCGCCTGGCGGGCGGGCGCCTGCCCGACCCCCGCCTGCACGACATTCCCCATGATCACGTCGTCGATCTCGTCCGGGTCGACCCCGGCCCGGTCGACCGCCGCCGAGATCGCGAGACCGCCGAGGTCCGGGGCCGCGAGGGAGGAGAGTCCGCCCATGAAGCGGCCCGTGGGGAGCCGCGCGGCGGAAACGATGACCGGAATTCTGTCGCTATCGCTCATGTCTATCGCTCATGTCTATCGCTCATGCCTATCGCTCATGCCGTCGTTTGCGTGTTCGTGCCGTTCGGAATGCCGGCCCCGACGCCCGCCGCGCCCGGGTGACGGAACCGGCCCGAGAGCCTTGCGGAGCGCGGGCCACGTCGTCCAGCCGCGGCGCTCCGCGTCCGCGAGCATGCGGACGAGGATACGAGCCGTCGCGACCGCGTCGCCTCGCGCGCGGTGACGCTCGCTGATCTCGATCCCGTAGTAGTCAGCGACCGAATCCAGGCCTCGACGCTCGAGTCCCGGTAGCAGTCGGCGCGCCATGTGGACCGTGCACAGGCGAGGTCCGCGCGGGAGGCCGGCCCCCGCCCGCCGCATCTCGGCGCGCAGGAAGCCCCAATCGTACGCCGCGTTATGTGCGACGAAAACCCGGCCACGCAGGTGCCCGCGCACCCGATCGCAGATCTGCGAGAAACTCGGCGCTCCGTGCGTCATCTCCGTGCGGATTCCGGTGAGGCGCGTGATCCACGGTGGAATGGCCACGCCGGAATCCACGAGCGTCGAATAGCATCCCCCGATCGCGCCACGATCTACATCCACGATCGCGATCTCGACGACCCGACCGTTCCCCCCCGCGACGCCGCCGTTCGTCTCGACATCCACGACCGCGTATCGGAGGTCGTGCAGCCGCCGGGCCGCCGGCTTTCGGGTCCGCCTCCCTCCCGCGGCCAAACGCCATGCGTCGCCGCCTTCCCCGTCGCGGGCGACCTCGGGAACCCCGTCGAGCAACTGTGCGACGAGGCGGCGGGCCATGGCCGGCGGGCACCCTTGCATGCCGAGCACCTGGGCCACCAACTCCACGGACGAGCGAGGACCGTCCTCGAGCTGGCGCAACGCCTCGCGCACCAGCACTCCATCGGGAGCGAAGTGCATGCCCGTCACGCGTCGCTCCGGGTACGCCGACCCGCCTCGGACATCAGGTAGCTCAACCCTTCGAGTTCGAGCACGATGTCCACCGTCCGGATCGGCACCCCGTTCACCTCCGAGAGTTCGATCGGTGCGAAGTTCAGGATCGCGCCCACGCCTGCGCGCTCAAGTTCCGCGGCGATCTCGGCCGCCACCTCCGTCGGGGTCGCGACGACCCCGATCTCCGCCCGACACTCCGCGATGACCGGCCGGAGGTCCTTCATGGGACGAATCCTGAGTCCGTAGGCCCGAGTCCCGACCTTCGCCTCGTCGACATCGAAGGCCGCGACGACATCGAATCCGCGCGCCGCCAGCCCGCCGTACCCCAGCAGCGCCGACCCGATCTTGCCGACGCCCACCAGCGCGATCCTCCAACTGCGCGAGAGCCCGAGGATCTCCTCCAGCGCCCGCACGAGCCCGTCGACCGAGTATCCTCGCCCACGTTTCCCGAATGAGCCGAAGTGGCTCAGGTCTTTCCGGACCTGGGCCGAGGTGGCCCCCGAGGGCTCGGCAAGCTGAGAACTGGACACGAACTCCGCGCCGGCTCGCTCAAGGTCGCGCAACATGCGGAGGTACAGGGAGAGGCGTCGAACCGTCGAATCGGAAATTCTGCCGCTCATGCCCACCCTTGTGAAAGGTTTCACAAACCAAGATAGGGCCGGCCCGTCCTCAACTCAACGCGACGCGCCCCCGCTCTGCCTCGCCTGAAGCGCCGCGGCCAGACGCACGAAAGTGGGGGGATCGAGCATCTCCGGGCGCACCGCGGGATCGATCGAGAGTTGCGCCAACACAGCCTCCGCATCTCCCGAGAACTTCAGCTCCGAAGCCGTCCGCAGCGTCTTCTGCAGCTGCTTCCGGCGGCGGTTGAAGCACGCGCGCGTCAACGTCCTGAGCGCCACGCGGTCCACTTCGGCGGCGTCCGGCCGCGGTTCCAGGCGAACCACCGCCGAATCGACCGCGGGGACGGGACGGAACGCCTGCCGGCCCACCCGGAAGGCGAGCGACGCGTCCGCCAGCGCCTGCACCCCGACGGAGAGCGCGCCGTACGCCTTGATCCCCGGCGCTGCGACGATTCGCTCCGCCACTTCTCTCTGCACCGTGAGCACGATGCGGATGGCGGCCGGCTCGAGTTCGAGAAAGGCGAAGACGAGGGGTGAAGTGATGTTGTACGGGACGTTCGACACCACGCGCACTGCGGCGGCGCCCCGCACGTGGTTCGGGAGTCGGAGGCGAAGTGCGTCGCCTTCCACCACAACCACGTCCGGCCGCCCTCCCCAGCGGTCGCGGAGCCCGCCGGCAAGATCGCGATCCTTCTCGATGAGGATGAGGCGACGGCAACAGCCGACGAGGTACTGGCTCAGTTCTCCGTGCCCCGGTCCGACCTCGAGCACGACGTCCGCGGGCTGAGGATCGAGTTCGCGCACGATCTTGCGCTGAATGTTCGGGTCGACCAGGAAGTTCTGGCCGAGCGCGCGCTTCGGCCGGGGGCGTTCGGTCCTCCCGGGGGTCACAGCGAAGCCGCGACGGCCGTCCGGTCGTCCAGTCTCATCTCGTCATCGCTGTCCGCGAAGAGCGACGCCACGAGAACCTCGGGATCGAGGTCGCCTTGGTCGATGCGCTTCCGCACCCGTGCATCGGGTGTTTCGAGGGGATCGCTCAGTTCGGCGAGGCCATCGGTGAACGCCAACAGCGTCTCACCCGCGGACGGAACCCGTGTCTGCCGGTACGACCGGACCGGGGCCACGCCGACCGGCGGATCGAGCGCGGCGAGACGGCGTATCCCGTCCGATCCGAGCAGATACGCGTACGGGTGGCCCGCGTTCGCGTAGCGCAGCTCTCCGCGCCCGGGATCGATGACCCCGTAGAAGAGCGTCATGTACATCTCGGTCGCGTCGAGCGCCGCCCGGAGCTGCCCGTGCATGGCGTCGAGGACGGCCGCGGGTTCGGCTTCCACGCCCGTCGCGAGGACCACGGCACTCAGCGTGCGGGCCATGATGAGCGCGGCGGAGGGGCCATGCGAACTCACGTCGCCCAGCATGACCCCCAGGCAACCGCCGGTGAGCCGGACGAGGTAGTAGAAATCGCCGCCCAGGGAGAGTGCCGGATCGCAGCGGGCCGCGATCCGTCCGAGATCGCGGAAATCCTCCGGGGGCGGAAGAAGCTTCAGTTGCAGGTCCCGGGCGATCTCCAGCTCGGCCAGTACCCGCTCCCGGCGCAACCGTCGCGCGAGAAGCCGCTCCCGTGACTGTTCGCCCTCGGCCACGGCGCCGATCCAGCCCGCAAGCAGCGTCGCGGCGGCATCGCCGCGACTCGCCCACTCGTGGACCAGGCGCAACCGCCCCGCATCCCCCAGCGGCCACGTCTCCCGAATCTCCGGCGGAGGGCTCGCTGCCTCGTCGTTCTCCCAGCTGTCGAACAGCACCTGCGATCCATCCTCGAACAGCCGGTCGAGCCGAAATCTGAGACCCGTGACCTCGGCGAAGCGTCTCAGGAGAGGTTCGATCCTCACGAGCGGATCCGGCGCCCCCCGGAACGATAGGGTGACGCTGTTGCCGGTCTCGTTGAACGCCACGCCGTCCGCGAGCTTTCTCAAGAGGAAGAGGCCCCGCCCCCGCGGCCGGCCGATGCCTTCGGCCGATACGGGATCCGGCACGGCATCGGGGTCGAACCCGCTTCCCTCGTCCGAGACCTTCACGCGCAGGCCCTCCGCGTCCGCCTTCGCCGAGACGCGCACGACGGCGCCGGCACGGTCCCCGCTCCCGTAGAGGATCGCGTTGGCCACGGCCTCTCCGAGCGTGACCCGGAGTCTGAACGCCGTCTCGCGATCCAGATCGGCGAGGTGCCGGCATGCGACGACGACCCTCTCCACCACGGCGCGCTGGTAGCGCACGTTCGACGGAAAAACGACGCGTATGTGCCCCGATTCGTCGAGGTCCAGGTTCAGGTCGGGCGCTTCGGCAGGCGAGGTGTGCTTTTGCCACACGAAGCCGAGTTCGGCCGCGTTGAGAGGATGGAAGAGGTAGTCGGTCCAGTCCTCGCCCAGCGCCGAGCCCAGACGGTCGATCCACGCACCGTCGATGAGCGCCACAAGCGCCGACGCGGCGCCGAAGCGCCGGTGCAGATACGGCATCGTTGCGCGCGGCTCGGCGATGTCCACCAGGATGAGATCCGTCGGGAGCACCGTCAGAGGTCGCCCGAAGAGCCCTCTCACTTCGGGAGACGGGTCGATCTCCGCGGCGGCGTCCGAGACGGCCTGGAGAATGTCCGGCCGGCTTGAGAGGACCAGGATGCGGGCCGGCTCGCCGTCCTTCATTCCGGAGCCGCGGCTCCGGTCAGGACTCGCCGAGCGCGGCTGCCCGGGACTCGGCGATCTCGAACAGCGAGTCCAGTCGGGTCAGGGCGAAGAGCCGCTGAAGATCCTCGTTCAACCCTGTCAGCGTGAGGCGCCCTCCGGTGTCGCGGATGTACTTGGAGAGACTGACGAGGACCCCCAGGCCGGAGGAGTCGATGTAGTCGGCCTCGGTGAAGTCGATCACGAAGTCGGTATCGCCATCCGCCAGACGCGCGAGCACGCGCTCCTTGAATTCACCGCGGTTGTTGATCGTGAGTTGGCCGCCCACGCCGACGAGGGTATGGGCTCCGGCCTGTTCGATCGAAAACGTCATCCTTCGCTCCCAGGTGACATGAGTGCCGTAATGCAGGCGACATCCACGATATCGGAGGCGGACGCGCCGCGGGAGAGGTCGTTCAGCGGTCGCCGCAGCCCCTGAAGGACAGGCCCCAGGGCGCGCGCCCCGGCGAGTCGCTCGAGCAGTTTATACGCGATGTTCGCGGCATCGAGGCCGGGGAAGACGAGCAGGTTGGCGCGGCCGGCCACCGGAGACCCCGGAGCCTTCAGCGCGGCGACGTCGGGTACGAGTGCGGCATCGGCCTGCAGTTCACCGTCCGCCGCGATGTCGGGTCGACGGCGGCGGAAGATGTCCAGCGCCTCCCGCACGTGCTCGACCGCCGGCCCCGCAGCCGAGCCGAGAGTGGAGTATGAGAGAAACGCGACGACCGGTTCTTCTCCGGCAACGGCTCGGTGCGCGTCGCAGGCCGCCGAAGCGCTCTCCGCCATCTGAGCCGGAGTCGGTGCCGGGACGACCGCGGCGTCCGTGAGCGTGAGCACCCGCGCGTCGGGATCGGGAAGCACCATGTAGAAAGCGGCGGAGACCGTCTCCACGCCATCGGCCAAGCCGACGACCCGCAGCCCGGCGCGGATGACGTCGGCCGTCGCGTGCACGGCGCCGGCCACGACCCCGTCCAGTTCCCCCGCCGCCAGGCGCTGCGCGGCATGCTCGAGGCCGTCCGCGCCGGCCCGGATCTCCACGGGGCGTACCCACCCCTCCTCCCGTAGCCGGCGAATCGCCAGCGCGGTGCGCGACTCGTCCGCCTCCGGAAAGCCGATGTGCCGCTCCATGGCGGCGGCCCGCGCCCTCAGCCGGTCGATGAAGCCGCGTCGGGTCGGCGGCGTCACCTGTGGGTTGCTGCGTCTCGCCCGAAGGCACGGTCCATGCGGGCCTTCACGACGGGGCTCACGAAGTCCGTCACGTCTCCGCCCAGACGTCCGACTTCGCGCACAAGCGAGGAACTCAGGAACGTGTGGCGCGTGGAGGGCGCCATGAAGAGCACTTCGACCTCCGGCCAGAGCGAGCGGTTCATGAGCGCCATCTGGAACTCGTACTCGAAGTCGCTCACGGCCCGCAGCCCGCGGACGATGATCCGAGCCTCGCGGGAGCGCGCAAAATCCACGAGCAGGCCAGAGAAGGACGTCGCCTCGATCCGGGGTTCGTCCGCAAACACTTCGCGGATCAGATCGACGCGTTCCTCGATCTCGAACAGTCCCGACTTTGCCTGCGTGGCCGTCTCCGCCACGGCGACGATCAGTCGCTCGACGACCCCCAGACTCCTGCGCACGATGTCCTCGTGTCCGACCGTCAGCGGGTCGAACGACCCGGGGTACACGGCGACGGCATTGTTCATCGGGTTCCCCGTCAGAGTGTTCGGGTTGACGCGTCGGCCGGAGCCCGGAACCGGCTGACACAGGTGTCACCGTATTCCCTCGTCCAGTCGGCCGCCGCCGCCCATTCCGCGTCCGGACGGTGCTCGATCCACAACTGCGAGGCGAACGGACGGGCTCGGAAGCGTTCGACCAGCCGCGCGCCGCCGGTGGACGCATACGGTGGATCCGCGAAGACCAGATCGAGAGTCGCGCCCGGGCCGGGCACGTCGCCCATTTCGTTCAGACCGTCGACCCAGCCGATGGCATCGTGCCGCACCACCCGGGATCGGTCTACGAGATCGAGCGTCGCCACGTTGCGGCGCAGCATCGCCACCGCCCGACGATCCGACTCGATAAAATGGACGTGCGCCGCTCCTCGCGACAGCGCCTCGATCCCCAAGGCCCCGGAGCCGGCGTAGAGATCGGCGACCCGGGCCCCATCGACAGCGCCCGCGAGCGCGGAGAACCAGGCCTCCCGCACCCGCTCCGCCGTCGGCCGGGTGCGCCGTCCAGGGGGCGCTTCGATGAACCGGCCGCCCAGATCGCCCGCGATGATGCGAAGCCTCAAATGACGGGGCGTGTCAGACGAGTGCTCCCGGGTAGAGGATGATCCCGCAACCCTCACAGACGGCGAGGCTTCGCCGCGCCCGGATCTCGGCCTGCAGCTGCTTGGGTATCGCCGTGTAGCACCGGCCGCACACCCCATCGACGGTAAGTTCGGCGAGCGCCGCCTGGCGCCCCCCTCCTCCCGCCGTGCGGTACAGCTGCAGCGCCCGGCGGTCCAGCCGGCTTTCGTGCGTTCTCCGGCTGGCGCCGCAGTGCTGAAGATCCCCCTCCAGATTCGCCCGCAGTTCCTCGGCGGCGGTGCTCCGTTCCGCCAGCCGCGCGGCCGCCTCCCCCAGCTCCGCTTCCGCCGCCTTCAGCGCCCCGCGCGCCGTCTCCACATCCTGCATGGCGTCGAGCTGGTCATCCTCCGCCGCCCGCAGGTTGCGCCTGGCCGTGTCCGTTTCGCTCCGAACCGCGAGATGCTGCTGCATGTTCGCCACCGCGACGGAGCGCGCTTCGAGGCGCTTGAGCGTCGCCCTGCCGGCTTCCACGGACCGGTGGAACTGCCGCACGCGTCCTTCCGCCTCCGCCGCCTCCGCCCGGATCCGCGCGACCTGCGACTCCAGCGTCTCCACGGTCTCCCGGAGCCCGGCCTCCTCAAGGCCGAGACTCTCGAGTTCAGCTTCTATCTTCAGGATCCTGTGATCGATCTCCTGAAGGGTGAGTAACTCCTCGACGATATCGCTCGCTTGCATACTCTCCCCGGCAGTCATCGCTGCGTGGCCGTAGTCGGCTTGGAGGGGCGTTTCGTCTCCGCCGCCGGCATGAACGCCCCCGACTCGCCCGCGGCACGAAGTTCGCGCACGAGTTCCTGCTTCTCGCCCAACAATCGACGTTGCTGCTCCGGCTCCGCAAGCTCGATCGCGCGGCCGATCTCCTCGATCCGTTCACGATGCCTTCGATAGAGGAGGCGACGCACTACAGCGTCGAATACCCGGGCAGTGTCCGGAAGCTCCCGGTCGGACTCCCGCAGCGTCTTCGCCAGTTCCCCGGCCGCGTCGGAGACGGATGTCCAGTCGGGAGAATCGACCCCCTCGTCCGATGCGGCCGACAGGATCTCGAACAGCTCGCGGCCCCGCGGGTCGGACATGTGGCCGGGCAGGAGCCCGACGCGCACCGCCTGCCGCGTGAGCGCCGGGTCGCGCACAAGCAGCAGAAGTAGATCGTGCTCCGTCCGCGAGGCGGGGGATGGCGCGCGACGGGGGCGTCCCGCGCTGGCTGCGGGGGGACGGCGTTGGAGCCGGGAACGTTCGAGGCGGGCGATCTCATCCACGAGCGTGTCGCGCCGTATTCCCAGTCCTTCCACCGCCCGGTCCACGTAGATGTCGCGGAGCGCCGGATCGGAGACCGCCCTCAGAGTGCTGAGCAGGCCATCCACCGCGCGGCGGCGCCCCTCCACCCGGTCGAGATACCCCTCGCGGCGAAGGATCTGGAGCTTACGCTCGAGAAGGTCCACCGCGTCGTCCAGCAGCTGCCGGATGGCCGCCGGACCGTCCCGGCGGATGAGCGAATCAGGATCTTCGCCGGAGGGGAGCGATACGACCATCGGGTGGATCCCGGCGGCGAGGAGAATGTCCCCGGTTCGGAACGTCGCCCGCAGCCCGGCGGGGTCGCTGTCGTAGAGCAGGTAGGCCCGCTTCGTGTATCGGCCGATGCGGCGCGCCTGGTCCGCGGTGAAGGACGTCCCCAGCCCGGCGACCGCAAAGCCGAGGCCGGCCCGGTGCAGCGCGATGACATCGGTGAACCCTTCCGCGATCGCCGCGCAGTCCTCGCGCCGCATCGCGTGTCGGGCCCGGTTGAGTCCGTACAGCTCTTCCCCCTTGTGGAAGACGGGGGATTCGGGCGAGTTGATGTACTTGGGCGCGTCGGAGGCGGCGTCGAGGATGCGGCCGCCGAAGCCGATCGGCCGGTCGCGCAGGTCGTGGATCGTGAACATGAGACGCCCGCGAAAACGGTCGTACGGCTCCTCCGCCCTCTCGCTCGTCGCGAGAAGCCCGAGGTCGAGCAGCGTCCGCTCCTCAATCCCGTGTCGAGCCGCGGCCGAGCGGAACGCCCGCCACTCGTCCTCCGCGTAGCCCAGCCCGAAGTCGAGCGCCTCCTCCAGTGTCAGTCCGCGCCCCTGGATGTAGTCGCGCGCGCCGGCGCCGGCCGGCTCGCGCAGCCGGCCCTGGAACCACTCGGCCGCGAAGGCCAGCACTCCGCGCAGCGGCGCATACGGATCCTCGCGGCGCTCCTCCCGGTGCGGGACCTCTATCCCGACCTTCGCGCCCACGTGGCGCACCGCCTCCGGGAAGTCGAGGCCGAGGTGCTTCATCAGGAAACCGAAGACATCCCCGCCCTCACCGCAGACGAAGCACTTGAAGATCTGGCGCTGAGGGTCGACGGAGAAGTTCGGGCCGTCTCCGCCGTGCAGGGGGCAGGGTCCGCGGTAGCTCTTCCCCGATCTTCGAAGCTGGACGTACTCCCCCAGGATCTCGAGGATGTCCGCCCGCGCGCGGATGTCCTCGACGAGGCTGTCGCTCACCACGATCCTGCCTCCGGGCAGGGACCTGGACGGCCCATCATCCCGCGCACCGCGCGCAACCCGCGCTCACTCGAATTCCACGACCGTGACGCCCGTGCCCCCTTCGTTCGGTTCACCGGTTCTGAAGCGCCGGATCCGCGGGTCCGCGGCGAGCAGTTGCCCGACCCTCTGCCTCAGCGCGCCCGTTCCCTTTCCGTGGATGATCCTGAGCCACGGGAGGTCTCCGACCGCGGCCGCATCGACGGCCGGGTTGAGCGTCCCCTCCACTTCGTCGACGCGCAGGCCCCTGAGATCGACCTCAGTGGCGACGTTGAAGTCCGGTCGACGTTCCGGCCGCCCGCCGGCTTCCCGGACCCCGGCCGACCCGACCGAACGGCTCGCCGGTGCAGAATGGGGCGTCAGCTCCCCCAGCGGTACCGTCAGCCGCAGTTCGCCCACCTCGATGACGCCGCGATCCTCCCGGATTTCGACGAGGCGCGCGGGTCGGTCGGACGCGTCCCAGCGGACGGTGTCGCCGACTCCGACGGCCTGATCCGCCGACGGAGGCGCCGACTCGCCCAGCGCACGAAGCGCGCGCGAAGACGCCCGGAGCGCCCGCTCCACCTCTCCGCGCGCGACCCGCTTCGCCTCTCGGCGGCGCGCCTCATCCCCCGCGGCGAATTCGGCTTCGAGGCGTGAGATCGCGGCCTCCACTCGCTCGCGCGCCTCGCGCAGCACCGCGAGCCGCTCCGCCTCCCGCCTGCGACCGGCGGCGCGCTCCGAATCGGCCAGGGCGGTCTCCCTGGACGCGAGGTCGCGTTCACGCTCGGCCGTCTCCCCGGCGCGGCGCTCGAGTTGGGCCCGCAGGTCCTCGACCTCGCCCCGTTCGGCTTCGAGGCGGGCGAGGAGCGCGTCCAGCGAGACGTGCTCCGGCCCAAGCCGGTCGCGCGCATCGGCAAGGACGTCATCCGGGACCCCCAGTCGCGCGGCGATGACCAGCGCGTAGCTACGGCCGGGCCGGTCCCTGACCAGACCGTACGTCGGTTCGAGGCGCGTCCCATCGAATTCCAGCGAGGCGTTCACGACCGCGGCCTTCCCGTCGGCGAGACGCTTCAGGTCGCCGAGGTGGGTCGTGGCCACCGTCAGACGCGCCTGCCGCGCCAGCCGCCGCAGCGATGCCGCCGCAAGCGCGCCCCCCTCGGCCGGATCCGTGGCGCTGCCGATCTCGTCGAAGAGGACCATGTCCCGGTCTCCGGCCTCGTGCAGAATCTCGGCCAGGTTACGCGCTTGGGCGCCGAAGGTGGAGAGCGACGCTTCGATCGACTGTTCGTCCCCGATGACCGCAAAGAAGCGACGGAAGAAGGGGATCCGGCTTCCGGCGCCCAGCGGTGGCAGGATCCCGCTCTGCGAGAGCGCGCACAGAAGGCCCAGCGTCTTGAGAAACACCGTCTTTCCCCCCGCGTTGGGACCCGACACGAGAAGGACGCGTTCGCTCGCCAAGAGGTCGAGGTTGAACGGGACCGCTCCGCCGGCATCGAGGGCAAGCAGAGGATGGCGAGCGCCGCGGATGTGGATCCCCTCGCCCCCCGCCTCGACGAAGGCCGGGGGCGCCGCGTCCATCTCGTCCGCGAAGAGCGCGCGGGCGCGCAGCGAGTCCAACTCCACGAGCGCGGCGTACGAAACGGCGAGTTCGGTCGCGCGGGCGCGCACGGCAGAGGAAAGGTCCCGCAGAATCCGGTCTACCTCGCGGGCTTCGCCGAGTTCCAGTTCCCGGATCTCATTCATCGCCTCGATGGCGCGCGACGGCTCGACGAACAGGGTCCGGCGACTGGCGGACGCGTCGTGCACGAGACCGCCCGCAATCCCCTTGCCCTCGCGGCGGACCGGGATGCAGTAGCGACCGCTTCGGACGGTGACCGAGGCGTCGGGCACACGGACGCGTTCCGGGAGCGATCGGGCGTATCGCGTGAGTTCGTCAACGAGCCGGCCGCGCCGGGTCGCGAGCGCGCGGCGGATGCGCCGAAGCTCCGGGGAGGCGCCATCCGCGATCGCTCCCGTCGCATCGAAGGTGCGCGCAATCCGTTTCTCGAGGGCCGCCTCTCCCCACAACCGGCTCACGTGCTCCGCCGGGAGGCCATCGGGATCGAGTCGCGCCTCCAGTCGCCGCACGGCGCGTGCGACGGCCATGACCTGTCCGCACGCGAGCAACTGAAGCGGCTCCAGCGCCGCGTCTTCGATCGCGAGCCGCCGGAGAGCCCCGTCCAGCGGCGCGATCTGGTCCAGCGCCCATCCGTCCCGGCTCCCGATGAGTTCCCGAAGTTCGTGCACGGCCGCGAGCGAGCGGCGCGCCGATGCCGCATCCGGCAGCGGCCGGAGCCCGTGCACCGCGGAGCGACCCGCTTCCGACACGGCGCGTTCGCCGACCGCCGCCAGCACGCGGTCGAACTCGATGACCCGGAGCGCGTGATCCACGGCCGATTACCCGGGCGGCCAGCCCATGCGGCGCCGGCCGAGCACATGGAAGTGCAGGTGAGGCACGGCCTGGCCGCCATCGGCACCGACATTCGTGACGACGCGATACCCGCCGTCCAGCCCCTCCGCGTCCGCCACGGCCGCGCAAGCGCGAAGAAGCTGGGTTCCGAGCGGCCCTTCCGAGAGAGTCGAGAGGCTCGAGATGTGCGCCCGCGGGATGACGAGCACGTGCACCGGCGCCTGGGGTTCGAGATCCCGGAACGCCACCCAATCGTCCGCCTCGGCGACGATCGTGGCCTCGACCGCCCCCGAAGCGATGCCGCAGAATACGCAGTCGATCATGTCGTCCCCTCGTCGTCTGCCTCGTTTTCGTTGTCCGCCAGCATCGCCGCTGCCGCCGCCACGGCGACCACCGCGGCGGTCTCGAACCTCAACGCGGCAGGACTCAGCGAAACGAGTTCGAAGCCCGCCTCCACGCAGCCACGTCGCTCCGGATTCGTCAGGCCTCCCTCCGGCCCCACCGCGACGGTCAACCCGGTCACGGCGTGTCGCCACTCCCGGCGGCGGGCGATCCCGGCGGAGAGCCAGGGCCGTCCTTCCGCGTCGGCCAGCCACCCGGCTCCGTGGTGGTGGTAGAGCGCCTCCTCCGGCATCAGGGACCCCGTCAGCCGGGGGAGCCAACTGCGACCCGATTGCTTCAGCGCCGCCCTGGCGCGGCCGTCCGCCCGCCGCAGAAAGCCCTCGGAGCGCCCGGCGTCGGCCACGGAGCGCGACCGCTCCCAATCGATCCACGTGACCGTGGCGGCGCCCAGCTCCACGACCTTCTCGACGAGCCACAGGGAACGGTCGCGATTCGCCACGGGGGCCCAGAGGTGCAGTGGGAGCGCGGGCTCCGGCGGAAGGGGAGCGAGCAGCCGGCAGCTGGCGCGACGCCGGTCCAGCGCAACGAGTTCCGCCTCCCAGCGGCTTCCGGCGCCGTCGGTGACCGTGAGACGGCCACCGGGGCGGAGCCGGGCGGCACGGATATGGCTCACGTCGTCGCTCGCGAGCTCGGCCCGAGCGCCGGCTTCCAGGCTCGCAAGGCTCTCGGCTAAGAACGTCGGATCGCTCACGGGGGGCAACGTATCCGTTGGCGGCGGGCCATCGCCACCAGCTTCGCGGGCTTCGCGGCGGAGCCTTTTCCGGCAGCGCCTCGAACCCTTATGTTCGCTCCGCCGAAGCGGCCCGCCCATCACGAGTTGTCTCGCGCGGCCTCCGGCTTCCCGGCATTGGGCCAGCCAAGGGCGATCCAACTCGCGCGAGGGGGCTATTGAACGAGACAAGGACCGTCGAAGCCGTTTCCGGGTCCGCCGCTCCGGGCGCGGATCTTTCCGTAGAATCCCAGTCCATCGACACCATCCGCACGCTCGCCATGGACGCCGTGCAGCGAGCCGGCTCCGGGCATCCCGGCACCGCGATGGCGCTCGCCCCGGTGGCGTACAGCCTGTGGATGCGCCACATGCGGTACAGCCCGCAAGACCCCGGCTGGTTCGGTCGGGACCGGTTCGTGCTCTCGGCCGGACACGCCGCGATCCTCC